>CADEFY010000250.1 GCA_902826705.1 uncultured bacterium | reverse complement strand
TACGTCTTCCTCGACGCGACGGCGCGCCGCGCGTGGACGAGTCTGTGGGGCTTCGACTCCCTCGCGTTCGACTGGTGGCGGCCGTGGTCGCGCGAGCAGCACTTCTGGCTGTTCGCGCGGGTGCTGGGCCCGAGCGAGCCGGGATTCCATGCCGTCGGGCTGGCGCTCGCGGGTGTCGTGCTCGGCCTGTACCACGCCCTCGCGTGCCGGCTCGTGGGCGCGTCCCGTGCTGCGCTCGCCACCGCATGCGTGACGGCGATGGCAGCCTGGGCGCTGCCGGTGCTGTGGGTCTCGGGGTGCCAGGACCTCTGGATGCTCGTCTGGGCGCTGCTCGCGCTACACGCGTGGGGCCGCGACCGCACCGGCCTCGCGACGATCGCCTATGCGCTGGCGCTGATGAGCAAGGAGACCGCGGCGCCGCTGCCGCTCGTGTTCCTCGCGTGGGACGTGGCGCACGTGAGACGCCCGTGGCCCGAGGCGCTCCGGCGGCTCGCGCCCGTCGCTGGCGTCGCGCTGCTGTGGGCGAGCGTGCATCCGCAGCTGGGCGGCCGGTTCTGGCGTGGGCACGCGCCGGTCACTGCACCTCCCGAGGCGCGGCTCCCGATGCTCGAGCGGATCCTGCGCTCGCTGGCGATGCTCGTCAGCCTCGACCGACTGCCCGCCCCCGAGGGCGGTGCGCGCCCGCTGCTGCTGGCGCTGCCCGGGGCGGCGCTCCTCGCCGGACTCGTGTGGGTCGCACGCGCGCATGCGCCACCGCGCGCCCGAGGCGTCGGGGCGATCGCACTGGCGTGGACGGTGGCGGGCGGCCTCCCGCTGCTCCTGCCCACGCTCGGGTGGCATGCCTACTACGGCCTGTTCGGTGCGCTCGGCGCCTGGCTCTGGATCGCCTCGCGCGCGCCGACGCATGCGCCCATCGGCGCCACGGCCGTGGTGCTGCTCACGCTGCTCGGCGCCGCGCGCGCGGACACCGCGAGTACGGACTGGGGCGATGCGCACTACCAGCGCCGTGCCGCGCGGCTGCTGCGTGAGACACGCGACCTCGTGCGCGAGGCGGTGCCGCGACCGGCGCCGAACACGCGCCTGTGGTTCGTCGGCCTGCCGGACCGCATCGGCTTCCTGCAGGGCGACGGCCCGGCGCTCCGCGTGCTCTACGCGGACCCGACCCTGCGTGCCGGCTACTGGAGCGAGTGGTCGCCGCCGTCAGGCCGCGATGTGCGCGATCGGTTCTTCCGCATGTCGCCGGGCCCGCGGCTCGTGGAGGTGCACCCCGACGACGCCGACTCCGCGAGTGCGCGGCATGGCAGCGCCGAGTGGGGCGACGACGTGCAGGCGCTGGCGCTCCAGTGGCACGCCTCAGGGCAGCATGCCGCGGCGAGCGAACTGCTCGAGCGAGTCGCGCGCCTGCGGCGCGAGGACGCCGAGCCGGCGTACAACCTGGCGATCGTGCGCCTGGCGCTCGGGGACTCGCTCGGGGCGGGCGAGTGGCTGCTCGAGGCCACGCGCCGACCCGTCCGTCCGGAGCGACTCCGCGAGGCCGCGCGGGCCGCCGGGCTCGACGTGTTCGACGGCCCGGCGCCGAGCGCGCCGTAGTCCTCAGCACCACCCGCCGGCCGGCCGATGACAAGGGCACCCCGCCGGGCGGCGGGCAGGGAGGCTCGGCGGCCGATGGGCAAGCGCGTCCAGTTCGACGATGCGGCGAGGCATGCGCTGTGGCGGGGCGTCGACCAGCTGGCGAGCGCGGTGCGCGTGACCCTCGGGCCGCGCGGGCGCAGCGTGGTGCTGGGACGGCGCGACGGCGTGCCCACGATCACGCGCGACGGCATCGCCGTGGCGACCGAGGTCGAGCTGGCCGATCCGTTCGAGAACCTCGGCGTGCAGATGCTGGGCGAGGCTGCCCTGCGCACCGGGCAGCAGGCGGGCGACGGCACCACCACCAGCACGGTGCTCGCACATCGGATCGTGGGCGAGGGCATGCTCGCCGTGGCGCAGGGCCACCGGCCGGCTGTGCTGCAGCGCGGACTCGAGCGCGGCTTCCTCGCGTTCGAGAAGCGGCTCGCGGCCCTCGCGCAGCCCGTGCGCGAACGCCGTGAGCTGCTGCGCGTCGCGACGCTCGCGGCCGGGGACCGGCGGCTCGGCGAGCGGGTCGCCGAGGCGTTCGAACGCGTGGGGCACCATGGGGTGATCGCGGTGGAGGACGGACACCGGCCCGAGACCGTGCTCGAGGTGGTCGAGGGCGTGCGATTCGAGGGCGGCTACGCGTCGCCCTACTTCGTCACCGACGCCGAGGAGATGGAGTGCGCGCTGGACCACCCGCTCGTGCTGCTCGCGGACGCGCGACTGACCGAGGCGCGCGAGATCGTGCCCGCGCTGGAAGCGGCCGCGCGCCAGTCGCGACCACTGTGCGTGGTGGCGGAGGCGATCGAGGGCGAGGCGCTCGCGGTGCTGGTGATCAACCGGCTGCGCGGCCGTGCGGCGACCGTGGGCGTGCAGGTCGCGGGCACGGCGCAGCGGCGCCGCGAGTGCCTCGAGGACCTGGGACTGCTCACCGGCGCATCGCTGGTGGCCGAGGACATGGGCCGTGATGCCGCGCACCTGAGGCCCGAGTGGTTGGGGCGCGCGCGCCACCTGGCCGTGGGTGCTCAGCACACCATGCTGCGGCAGGGCGGCGGTCGCAGCAGCGAGCTCGCTGCTGCGGTCGATGCCACGCGGCACATGCTCGGATCGGCGCGCGGCGAAGCGGAAGTGGCGGCGCTGCGCGCGCGACTCTCGCGACTCGCAGGCGGCATCGCCGTGCTCGAAGTGGGGGCGACGACCGAGGTGGAGCGGCACGCGACGCGCTCGCGCCTCGAGGACGCCATCGCCGCCACGCGTGCCGCGCTCGAGCACGGGGTCGTGCCCGGCGGAGGCGCCACGCTGCTGCGGCTCGCCGACGAGATGCGGCGCGACGCGCCCGCCGAGCGCGAACGGCCCGGTCGCGAGCTGCTGCTGCGCGCGCTCGAGGAACCGCTGCGGACCATCGCCGTCAACGCCGGCGCCGAGCCCGCGGCAGTGGTGAGCGAGGTGCGCCGCCGGCCCGCCGGTGAGGGCTTCAACGCCCTCACGCTCGGCTACGGCGACCTGCGCGCGGAGGGGGTGCTCGACCCGGTGTGCGTCGTACGCGCCGCGCTGGCGAACGCGGTGAGTGTGGCCGGCCTGGTGCTCTCGACCGACGCGCTCGTCGTGGACGACGGCGAGGACCCGCGAGCCGCTTGAGGCGTCACCTGCAGTGGGGCGTGGTGTCGATTGCCCTGCAACGCGTTGCGGATGCGACGTGCGCGCTCGTCGGGCCTCAGGGCTCGGGGTGCCGCGGGAGCGTGCAGGCGTCGGCCGGGCCGCCGAGCCGCCGGCGGAGCGCCGCCACGGCGCGATAGCCGAGCGAGGCGAACGGCCGCAGCGGCGGGAAGCGCAGCAGCCGCGCGGCCCAGCCCCAGCCCGGGAGCCGGGCGCACATGGCCGCGATCGCATCGACGCCGCCGACCAGCCCACCCCGCTCGGACCACGCGCGGATCTGGCGCGATCCCTCGGCCGACGGCGCGCCGAGTCGCGCGCGCGCCTCGGCAGATCCGCTCGGCACAGCCGTGAGCCGCCGCGCCCGGTCGCGCGCGAGGGCCCAGGCCACTGAGCGCTGGCAGAAGCCGCAGTCGCCGTCGAAGTACACGGTCAGCGGCCCCTCGTCCTGCGCGCTCACGGTCGGCCCAGGGGGCGTGGCATCTCGAAGCGCCGCGTGAGCTGCACCGCGCGGCCGTCCTCGAGCGACCACGACGCTCCCGCATCCACCGCTGCCCGCTGCACCACCGCGAGCACGTCGTGGGACATCTCGCCCCGCGCCACGGTGGTCACCGATCCCGCGGCTGCTCCACCGGCGAACAACGCCGCACCGCGCTCGGGTGCTGCGCCCTCGACACGCGCCTGCACCAGTGCGCGCCGAACCGACTCGTAGGTGATGAGCCGCTGGAGCGCCTCCTGTCCGGTGAAGCAGCCCTTGGTCAGATGCACCTCGCGGCCGAGTCCGACCTCGAACGGATTGAAACGCTCGGTGATCTCGGCGTCGTGCGCGGCGACCCCGAGTGCCACGCGTTCGCGATCGGACATGCGCGCAGCGCCGCGCACGAGGGCGGTGCCGTCGCCCGTGGACACGCGCAGGGGACCGAGCGCGTCGAACCGCGCCCCGGGCGGATCCGGCGCGGCCACACGCCCGGGTGCGATGGCTTCGGAGTGGTCGGTGATCGCGACGTCCTCGCGGAACACATGCCGGTCGACGAACTGGGCGAGTGGCGCCGCCGCCGCGCAATCGCGCAGCAGCCACACACCGCCCTCCGGAGCCAGCGCGACCACTGCGCGATGCAGCAGCCGCCCGCGGAAGTCGCAGAAGAGCGTGCCGCGCGCCTCGCCCGCTGCGAGATCCGCGAGCGCGTTGCTCGAGATGCGATGCAGCAGGGGCAGCGCATCACGGCCCGTGAGCTGGAGCGCGGTACCGAGTGTGGGATCGGGACTCATGCCGGGAGAGTAGTGGGGGGCTCGGCGGGAGGGGAAGTGACTGCGGCGCGGTGCTGCTCATCCGATGCCGCTCGAGGTCCGTAGATGCGATGTGGCCGCAGCACCGCTCCCGGCGACGCCCCTCGGTGTCGGGAGCCGGTGAGTCCCCTTCCGCCGAGGGTTCGTTCCAAGGAGCGCCCCATGTCCCGTGGATCCGCACGCCCCGCCCTCCTCACCCTGCTGACGCTCGCGAGTCTCGCACTCGCCACGCCGCCTCCCGTCGCGCACGCGGCCGAGGAGATCTGGGTGCTCACCAACAACAACGGACTCGCCAACTTCATCAGCACGACGCCCACCGCGTTCAGCCAGCGGCCCATCACCGGTCTGGCCCCGGGCGA
>CADEFY010000249.1:3113-4935 GCA_902826705.1 uncultured bacterium | reverse complement strand
GTCGTACCGGCATGAGCGGGGAGGTTGCCGACCTCATCCGGCGCTGCCGGACCGGTGACCCGAGGGCGTTCCGCGAGCTGGTGCGCCGCTACGAGCGGCCGGTGTTCTCGGTGCTGATGCGCGTCGTGCGCCGGCCCGAGGACGCCGAGGACCTGGCGCAGGAGACGTTCGTCCGGGTCTACCGGGCACTCGACCGCTACGATCCCAGTCGTCCGTTCACCGCCTGGCTCTTCACGATCGCCTCGCGACTCGCCATCGACCACCTGCGCCGCAAGCGACTGCCGACCTTCTCGCTCAGCCAGGCCGATCCGGGTTCGTCCGAGGAACGCACGATCGACGTCGAGGATCCGGGACTGCAGCCGGACGAAGCCACATCGCATCGCGAAGAAGAAGCGCAGACCCAGAGCCTGATCGACTCGCTGCCCGAGCACTATCGCATCGTCGTCCTGCTGCGACATCAGCAGGACCTGTCCTACGAGGAGATCGCGGAAGCCCTCCAGCTCCCGCTCGGCACCGTCAAGGCGCGCATCCATCGCGCGCGGGCGCTGCTCAAGGCCCGTATCGAGGAGAGGGGAACATGACCCGCTGTCCGGAGTCCGAGAAGCTGCAGGATCATCTCGAGGGGCTGCTGCCCGTCGAGGACCGCCTGCGGATCGAGGCCCACCTCGTGATCTGCGCGAGCTGCGCCCGCGAGCGCGCCCTGCTGCAGCGCGTGTTCGGCGCGCTCGAGTCGCTGCCGCTGCTCGCGCCCGCGCCGGGGTTCACCGACCGCGTGCTGGCGCGCACGCACCCCGAGCCCTCGCCCGTGTGGACGCGCGCGTTCGGCATCGCGTTCGGCGCGGGCCTCGTCACCAGCGCGGCCACGCTCGCGGCCGCGGTGCTGCTGCCGGGGCCGCGCGGCTGGGTGCGCGCGCTGGCGGGCGATGCGGTGGCAGCCGTGGGCGAGTTGTTCGTGTTCGTGATGACCAGCCTCAACTCGGCGCTGCTGCGCGTCGTCGACCTGTTCGCGGCCGCGGGCGGGCTGCTCGCCGGGCTGGCGCCGATCGGGCGGGCGCTGCTGGCGCCGCTGCAGTCGCCGGTCATCGTGTCGGTCTCCGTGGCCGCGGTCGTGGCCTGCGCTCTGGTGCTGTGGTGGATGCGGCCGCGGGAGAGCCGCAAGGGGGTGTCGCGTGGCTGACCGGATGGGTGGGCGGAGCAGCGATCGTGTCCTACGCATGAGCGCGTTCGCGGCGATCGTGTCGGCGTGCCTCCTGGCCGTCGCGCCACAGGCGCGGGCACAGGTCGTCGTCAAGAGCACGGTCAAGGACGCGGACGGCCACAAGGTCGAGCGCGTCCGCATCGATTCGCGCGGCGTGCTCGTCACGCGCGAGTCGGGCGACACCATGACCTGGAGCTCCGACAGCGGCATGGCGTTCCACGCCGATGTCGACCTCGGGGACGTCGAGTACAGCGGTGCCGGCATCGTGCGCCTGTTCTCCGACGCGCGCGTGTCCGCGGCGGACAGCATCGACGGCGATGTCGTGGCGGTGTTCGGCGATGTGCATGTGGATGGTCTCGTCAATGGCTCCGCGGTCGCTGTGCTCGGTTCGGTGATCCTCTCACCCGGCGCACGCGTCACCGGCGATGCCGTGGCGGTGGGCGGACAACTCGATTCACCGAGCGGTTCGGTCGTCTCGGGCGAGAGCGTCTCGGTGGGCTTCCTGCCGCTGCTCACGCTCGGACTGCCGGCGCTGCCCGTGGTGCTCGCCACGCTGTTCCTGGGCTGGCTCGTGACGTTGTTCTTCGGCTGGGTGCTGGCCGCGATCTTCCCCGAGCGGCTGGC
>CADEFY010000249.1:0-3103 GCA_902826705.1 uncultured bacterium | reverse complement strand
CCGCGGTCTCGCTCGCCCTGGGGCTGCTGTCTGGGCCGCTCGCTGTGGTCTCGGCCGTGCTGCTGCTCGTCACGGTGGTGGGAGCGCCGATCGCGATCCTGATGCCGTTCCTCTACATGGGGCTGCTCTTCGCGGGTTACCTCACGGGCGCGTATGTGCTCGGCAGCAAGCTGCTCCGGCGGCGCCTGGGCGAGGGCAACGCGCTCGCACCCGTGGCGTGGGGCTCGCTGCTCGTGGCCACGTTCAGCGTGATCGGGGCGCTGCTGTGGGGAGGCGAGGGCCCCATGCGCACGCTCGCGTTGTTCTTCCATCTGGCCGGCGTGCTGCTCTGCGTCGGCCTGACCACGATCGGCACCGGGGCCGCGCTGCTGAGCCGGCTGGGCGGCGCCGAGCGCGGCGGAGCGCCCATGGAGCCGGGAGTCCAGCCGCCCATGACGGCGCCCCCGGCGCCGGGGCCCGCGCCCGCAGCCTGACCCGGGCGGCCACGGCCGTCCTCGCAGTGCCCGAGCCCGCTGGGGGAGAAGCCCCGGCGGGCTCGGGCGTGACCGGGCGGGCTCCCCCGATCGGCGGCCCGCCGGCCGCTCGGCCTCGCGCCGGCGCGGACCGACCTCGGGCGCGCGCGGCGGCAAGCCTCGCGCTGACAGGCATCTGCGCGGTCCGTGCAGCCTGCACGCCGGGCTGGGTGAGTTCGCCGAGCGTGGCACGTTGCTCGCCTTGTAGAAGGGCATGGACCGCCTCCCGAACCTCACCGCGATCGCCCTGGCCGCCCTGCTCGTGGCCGGCTCGAACGCGCATGCCACCGAGCTGGCGTCGGCTGCGCATGCCCGCGGGTTCGTGGTCCACGACGCGTCCGAGACCCTCGAGCGCTTCTGCCGCTGGGAGTCGGGCCGGCTCTGGTTCGAGCTGCCGAGCGGCGCGCGCTGGGAGCTGATCACGTCCACGGACGACCCGGCGATCTCCAATCGCGGCGACGGTGCGTTCCATCCGTACGAGGCGGCCGAGGTGAAGCGCGCGCTGGCGGCGGTGCGGTTCCCGCTCGCGGGCGTCTCCGCCGAGGTGTACGTGCTGCCCTATCCGCGGCGCGGCGGCCTCGAGTCGGCGGCCGGTCCCGGCCTGATCCTGCTGGCGCCCGGTGTGCGGCCGCTGTCCGCGGCGCACCAGCATGCCGAGTTCACGCACGAGCTCGGCCACGTCGTGCAGTACGCGCGCATGCCGGACTCCGATCGCGAAGGCTGGGAGCACTACGCCGCGCTGCGTGGTTTCACGCTCGAGACGCACACGTCGGAGTCGGCGCATGGCGACCGTCCGCACGAGATCTTCGCCGAGGACTTCCGCGCGCTCTTCGGCGGCGCGCTGGCTAACGAGTCGGGCACCATCGAGAACGCCGAGCTCGCCCTGCCGAGCCTGGTGATCGGGCTGGAGTCGTTCATGCTCTCGCTGGCCCTCGAGTCGGATGCTGGTTCGGTCGCGCTCTCGGCCCCGGCCGTGGCGCGCGGCACGGTGATGTACTCGCGCGCCGGCGACGCGCTCGCGCTGCTCGACGTGTTCGACGTGACGGGCCGGCGGCTGGCGACCCTCTCGCCGACTGTGCAGATGGGCTCGGTCAGCTGGGCGTGGGACGGCCGTGACCTGGGCGGCCACCCCGTACAGGGCGTGACGTTCGCGCGCGCCCGCGACGGTCAGGGCGGAGCGGCTCGCGTGGCACGCTGGTAGCGGACCCGCGGGCCGAGCGTGCAGCGCGCGCGGCCCACGACTATCCTCCGCGTGTCGCCATGGACTTCGACCTCGCCACCGGCACCGCCGTCCTCGAACGCACGCCGCGCACGCTGCGCGGCCTGCTCGGCGGCCTGCCCACCGACTGGACCGCGGCCGACGAGGGCCCCGGCACCTGGAGCGCGTTCGACATCGTCGGGCACCTCAACCACGGCGAGCGCACCGACTGGATCCCGCGCGCACAGCGCATCCTGGCCCAGGGGCCGCAGCGGCGGTTCGAGCCCTTCGACCGGTTCGCGCAACTGCGCGCGAACGAGGGCCGCACGCTGGCGTCGCTGCTCGAGGAGTTCGAGCGCCTGCGGGCCGCGAGTCTCGTCACACTCGCTGGCTGGACGCTCACCGAGGCGCAGCTCGAGCTCGAGGGGGAGCACCCCGAGTTCGGCGCGGTGACCTTGCGGCAATTACTCGCCACCTGGGTGGCGCACGACCTCGGCCACATCGCCCAGGTCGCACGCGTCATGGCGCGCCAGTACCGCGACGCGATCGGTCCGTGGCGGGCCTACCTGACGATCATGGACCGCTGAGGCCGGGTGCGCACGACGAAGGCCCCGGTCCCTTCGCGGGGCCGGGGCCTTCGTGCAGACGGACGTGCAGCAGGTCAGCGGTACATGGTCTTGATGCGGCCCCACGTGGAGCCGTGCGTCGGCGTCGGGCCGCAGCCCACCGAGTGCGCGCCGAGACCGCCGAACGTGTCGGTGGCGAACCCGACCCACTGGATGGTGGGGTCGAATGCATCCGAGGCGTTCGTATCGCCGTCACAGACGAGCACGGCGCGGCGCAGCGTGTTGTCCGCCGTGCTCTGCAGGCCGGTGCCCCACTCGGTGCCCGGATCCAGGCCGACCTGGCCGAACGCGTCGACGACCGTGTTGGCGGCCGACTTGGTCAGCACGATGGCGTCATCGCCGTTGAAGTTGATCACCGTGGACGACGTCGCATTGGACACGCCGAGGATCGCCGCGCTCGCCGAGGCGTGCGAGATCACGTACGTGGCGCCGCTGGCCACCGTGCCCGTGAGCAGGACCTCGGCCGAGACCGTGAGGGAGCCGTTCGAGAACAGGCGCAGCTTGTAGACGCCGGCGCCCATGTCGATCGCCGAGCCCGTCGGGTTGAAGAGCTCGATCGACTTGTTGTTCGAGGTGCCCTCGACGTACTCGGAGATGATCAAGTCGGTCTGCGCGAAGGCCAGCGAGGGCAGCGCGAGCGCGGCCAGGACGAGTGCGGTGCGGAACAGGTGACGAGCGGTCATCGGGGACTCCTTGCGGCGAGGGGTGGCTCGAGGGGTGAGCGTTCAGCGTCCATGCAGGGGCGGCAGCATACGCCAGCCGGCCCC
>CADEFY010000248.1 GCA_902826705.1 uncultured bacterium | reverse complement strand
CAGGGCCGGGCGATCGAGGTCCTGAGCACGGGCGAGGACACCGTGGTGGTCGCCGGCACGGCGAGCGGCAAGAGCCTGTGCTTCCACCTGCCCACGCTCGAGCGGCTCATCGAGGAACCGGGCGCCACTGCGCTCTACTTGTTCCCGACCAAGGCGCTGGCGCAGGACCAGCTCAAGAGCCTCACGCGCCTCGCCTCGGCCGACGACGCGCTGCGCGCCGTGCTCGATGCGGGCGTGTACGACGGCGACACGGCGGCCACCACGCGGCGGCGGCTGCGCGAGCGCGCCAACGTGATCTTGTCCAACCCGGACATGCTGCATGCGGGCATCCTGCCGCAGCACGCGCGCTGGGCGCGGTTCCTGCGCAGCCTGCGCTACGTGGTGATCGACGAGATGCACGCGTACCGAGGCATCTTCGGCAGTCATGTCGCCAACGTGCTGCGGCGGCTCGAGCGGCTGGTGCGGCACTACGGCGGCGAGTTCCGCACCGTGTTCTGCAGTGCCACGATCCGCAATCCGGGGTCGCTCGCGAGCGGCCTGCTCGGACGCGACGTGGTCACGGTGGACGACGACGGCGCGCCTCGCGGCGAGAAGCACTTCGTGTTCTGGAACCCGCCGTACCGTGACGAGACGCGCGTGGAGCGCCGGTCGAGCAACGTCGAGGGCTGCCAGTTGTTCGCGGGACTGATCGAGCGCGGCGGTCAGGCGATCGCGTTCACCAAGTCGCGCGTGTCCGCCGAGCTGGTGTACCGCTACGCGCACGAGCAACTCGAGCGCTCGCGCGTGCGGCTGCCGGCCGACGAGTCGATGGGACTCGAGGCCATGCACCTGCCGCCGCTCGCGGACCGCATCAAGCCGTACCGTGGCGGCTACCTGCCCGAGGAGCGCCGCGCCATCGAACGCGCGCTGTTCTCGGGCGAACTGCGCGGCGTGGTGAGCACCAACGCGCTCGAGCTGGGCATCGATGTGGGCGGGCTCGACGCCGCGGTGCTGATCGGGGCCGCGCCCACGCTGGCGAGCATCTGGCAGCAGGCGGGCCGGGCGGGCCGCAGCGGGCGGCCGAGCATCGTGGCGTTGGTGGCTTACAACGACACCGTGGACCAGTACCTCATGCGGCGGCCGGACTGGTTCTTCGGCCGCAGCCCCGAGAGCGCGTGCATCGATCCGCACAATCCCTACATCCTGGCGCAGCAGCTGGCGTGCGCCGCGTACGAGCTGCCGCTCTCGGCTGCGGACGCGGAGGCGTTCGGGCCGCAGATGCCCGCGATCCTCGCCGCACTCGAGGAGTCGGGGGAGACGCGCACGATCGACGAGCGCACGTACTGGGCGCGCACCGAGTTCCCGCAGCGCAAGGTGTCGCTGCGCAACATGGGCGACGACACCTACACGATCGTCGACGGCACGCGCGGCAATGCCGTGGTCGGCACGGTCGATGCGATCTCGGGGCTCGAGCTGGTGTACCCCGACGCGATCTACCTGCACGAGGGCCAGAGCCACTGGGTGCGCAAGCTCGACCTCGAGCAGAAGATCGCCACCGTCGAGCCACGTGAGGTGGACTACTACACCCAGCCCGTGCTCGACACGAACGTGCGCGTGCGCGGCGAGATGCAGAGCCGGGACTGGCGCGGCGAGCATGTGCGCTTCGGTGAGCTCACCTACAGCTGGCAGACGATCGCGTTCAAGAAGATCCGCTACCGTTCGCTCGATGCGATCGGCTATCACCCGCTCGAGCTGCCGCGGTTGAGCCTCGAGACCGCCGGGTTCTGGTTCGCGCCGAGCGAAGCGGCCTGGGGTGAGGTCGCCGCGCTCGGCATGAACCCGTGGGAGGCGCTGGGCGCGGTGCGAAACCTGTTCGTGCAGTTGCTGCCGCTGCTCGCCATGTGCGATCCCATGGACGTGCAGGGCACGCTCGACTCCTCCAATCTGGGCAAGCCGGCGCTGTTCCTGTTCGACCGCTACCCGGGCGGGCTCGGATTCGCCGAGCAGGGCTACGCGCGGCTCGACGAGCTGGCGCAGGCGGCGCTCTCGCACCTGGAGGGCTGCCCCTGCGGCGACGGCTGCCCCGCCTGTGTCGGGCTGCCGGTGCTCCACCCGGCGCAGCAGCAGGACTGGGACACGATCAAGTCCTCACGCGCGATCCCGAGCAAGGAACCCGCCCGGGTGTTGCTGCGGCGGTGGGTGGGATGACCCAGTCCGCGGCCGGGAGGCTGCGATAGACTCGTGGATATGCAGACTTCCGCTGCAGTGCGTCGGATCGCGGTGTTCGCCCTCGTGCTCCTCGGCAGTGGCTCCGCAGCGCCTGTGCTCGCCGCCACTGTGCGAGGGTTCGCGTGGCGCGACTCCATCCAGGCGCGCTTCGATGCGCGCCAGTTCGCGGGGGCCGAGTCGCTGGCACTGCGGGCGATCGCCGAGTCCGAGGCCGATTCGGGCGCGGCCACGCTGAGCGTGGGGCGGCTCTCGCGCATGCTGGCGCTGGCGCGCTGGCGGCGCGGCGGGGCCTCGTTCGACAGCCTCGATGCGCCGTTCACTCGCGCGCTCACCCGGTTGCGCGCGCATTCCGGTGACCGCACGCACGAGTTCGCGGACCTGCTCGCCTCGCAGGCGACCGTGACCGCGAGCTTCGAGCGCTGGGACGAGGCGATCGCGATCGCGCGCCGCGCACTCGGCGTGGTCGAGTCGGCGCATGGTGCGCAGGACACGCTCGCGATCCGCCCGGTCACGGTGCTGGCCACACTGCTCGCGCGCTCCGGACGCACCGGTGAGGCGTCGGGCTTCTACGCCCGCGTGGCCGACCTGCACGAGCTGCGGCGCCCCGCGAACGTGCTCGACGCGGCCGACTCGCGCGCCGATGCCGCCCTCGCCGCGACGCAGGCCGGGGATCTCGAACGTGCCGCGGCGCTGCTGGACCGCGCAGAATCCGCACTCGCCGCTCGCGTGCCCGAGGACCATGCGCTGCGCATGCGCGCCGCGAGCATCCGCCTGTCGCTGCTGCGCCGCACCGGGGACCTGCCGGGGCGGCAGCGCGTGCTCGACCGGCTCATCGTCCTCGAGGAGGCGAAGCCGCGTCCCACACCGGGGCTGTTGCGGTACCTGCGTGAACGCGCGCATGTGCGCTCCGACATGGCCGACGACCGCGCGGCTCTGCCCGACTTGGAGCGCGCGGCCGAAGTGGCCATGGCGCTGCATGGCGGCGCGCACGAGACCACGATCAACACGCTATCGGAACTGGCCCAGTTCCAGGACCTGGCCGGGCAGCCGGCCCTTGCCGACAGCACGTTCGCCCGAGCGCTCGCCGGCGCGCTGCAGATGGAGCCCACGCCCGGCCCTCGCACGGCGTTCGTGATCGCGGCGCGCGGCACGCGTCGCTACACCCGGCACGACCTGGTCGGTGCACGCATGGACTTCGAGGCGGCGGCAAAGCTCCATCGCGCCGCGGACCCGAGGGCGCTCGATGTGGGCGTCACGCTGCTCGAGCTGTCGCGGGTGCTCGCCGACCTGCGCCGGCCGGACTCGGCGAGCCTCGTGCTGGGCGAGGCGCGTGCGGTGTTCCAGCGCCATCGCTCGCCGTTGCACCCGTCTTTCGCCGATGCGGACGCGCAGGAGGCGTGGGCGCATGCCCTCGCCGGAGACCCGCTGCGCGCGTGGGACCTGGCGCTCGCCTCCGCGCAGGCCAGTGCGCGGCACCTGCGCCTCGTCACGCGCGGCAGTTCGGAGCGCGAGGCCCTGCGGCTGCTGGAGACGCGTCGCTACCGGCTGGGGCTCGCTCAGGCACTCGCCAGCGAGCGCGCACGGGACGCGTCGGCCGCGCCGCGCATCGCAGCCACCTGGGAGGCGACGATCGCCGCGCGTGGGCTGGTGCTCGAGCAGATCGCCGAGCGCCGGCATCGCCAGGGGCTCGCAGTCGATCCGCAGCGCCGCACACTCGACAGTCTCTGGGATCGCGCCAGCGCCGACTACGCGCGCCGGCTCGTGGCGGATCCCTCGGGCAGCGACTCGCTCCGACGCGCCCAGCTCGAAGCCTCGCGCCGCGCGCTCGAGTCGGCCGAGCGGGCCTGGGCCAATGCCACGGGCAGCGCGCCCGATGCCGCCTCGGACACCTCGCATGTGCTGCCCGCACTCGCGCGGCGGCTGCGAGCCGGACAGGCGCTCGTGAGTTATGCGCTGCACGGCGACGTGGCGGGCCGCAGCGCGGCGGCGATGGCGTTCGTGCTGCGCGCCGACGAGTCCGCGCCGCGTCTGGTGCCGCTCGGCGCGGCGGACACGCTGAGCGCGCGCGTCGCCGACTGGCGCGAGGCGTTGGAGCTTCGCCGCGCGCCGACGCCGGCGGCGCTCGCGCTGCTCGAGCGTCAGGCCGAACGCGCCGGAGAGGCGCTGCGTGCCGCGGCCTGGGATCCCGTGGCGCTTGAACTGGGCGAGGCGCGCGAGGTGTTCGTGGTGCCCGATGGCGCGTTGCAACTGGTGCATCTGGCGGCGCTGCCCGATGGCCGCGGCGGGTTCCTGGTGGAGAGTGGCCCCACGTTCATCACGCTGACTCGGGAGCGCGACCTGCTCGCCCCCGAGCGTGCCGCCCCCGCTGCTCGCGGCCTGCTCGCGATCGGTGCGCCGGACTTCGAGGCGCGCGGCGGCCAACGGCCACGCACCCCGCTCGCGGCGGCGTTCCGTGGCGCCACCGGCACCTGCGCCCGCTTCCGCGACCTGCGCTTCGCTGCGCTCGCCGCCACCGCCGACGAACTGCGTGACGTGGCGGGGCGCGCGGGCGCCGGCGCCGAGGTGCTGAGCGGCGCAGCCGCGGACGAGGCGGCGTTCAAGCGCGAAGCGCCGCGTCACCGGCGCCTGCATGTGGCGACGCACGGGTTCTTCCTCTCGGACGGCTGCGCGGCAGGCGACGCCGGCTCGCTGCGCGGCATCGGCGGACTGGCGCCCGCCGCCACGGCCGCGGCCGCACCCAGTGAGCC
>CADEFY010000247.1 GCA_902826705.1 uncultured bacterium | reverse complement strand
GCGGCCCACGAGCCGCCGGCGTCGTCAGAGCGGAAGAGCAGCCGCTGGTTTCCGACATAGGCCACGACCCACAGCCGCGGCGCGCCCGCCTCGCTGCCCACCAGGTCGCCGCCGCTCATGCCGCCGGTCGGCACCGGGCCGACGGGCGTGAAGCTCGTCCCGCCGTCGACGCTCTTCTCGACGCCGGTGCTGGTCAGCACGTACACGTCGCCGCCGCCCGTGCGCGGCACCCAGGCGTCGCCCGCGAAGCCGCCGAAGCCCTTGACCTGCGCGAAGCTCGCCAGCGCGTCCGTCGAGCGGAAGAGCTGCCAGTTGCTCGAGTTCGCGCGCCGGCGCACGAGGAAGACCTTGTGCGTGCCGTCGGAGCTGACCAGCGCGCGCCGCACGGCCCACGTCTTGCCCGCCTCGAGCCCCAGCGGCTCCTCCCAGGTGGCGCCCTCGTCGCGCGTCACGTGGATCATGCCGCCGTCGGTGGCGGCGAGCAGGATGTCCGGGTCGCCGATCCCCTGGCCCGGGATGGCGGCCATCGAGTGCGCCCCGCCGTACAGGTTGTCGCCCAGCGGCTGCCAGGACGAGCCGTCCAGCGCGCCCTTCCACAGGCCGCCGTTCGACGAGCCCGCGTACAGCCACTGGCCGTCGCTCGAGGGCACCACGACGTGCATGCGCCCCGCCTGGTTGTCGCTGCCGCGCTCGCGCCAGCGGCTGGCGGCCTGCGCCTGGGCCTGGCCGGCGGTCGCGAGCGCGTTGCGCTTGGCGATCTGGCGCAGGCCGTTCTCCCGCTCGAGCGCCTTCCAGTCGACCTCCGGCGGCGCCTTGTGGCGCTCCTCCATCCAGGCCTTGCGCTCCTTCTTCTTCAGGGCCAGGGCCTCCCCGCCCTGCTCGATCACGGTCTCGAGCGGCTGCGGCATCAGCGTGGTGACCGCGGACGTGCGCGCCCCGCCGTCGGAGCGGCAGGCGAGGCTGGCGGCGAGCGCGAGGTGGGCGGAGAGGCGCAGGAGAGAGCGGGAACGCATCATCGAGGGGGGATCCGGTGAGGGGGATCCGCAGCATACCCTGGGCGGTCGCAGCGCAGGCGTGCCAGGCGACCGAGAGCGGGACGCGAGCGCGGCGCTGGGCGAAGCGGCGCGCCCCGCGGGGCGCTGCGGCACGCAGAAGACGCCGAGCACGCACACGACCGCGTCGAAGGACGACTCCGGCAGGGGTGGTGGCGAGCGGGCCGCCGGAACGCAGCTGATGCTAGCCCGAGCTCCCGAGCCGCTCGCTCGAATCGAAGGGTAGGCTGGGATCCTGCGCCCCCTCACCCGGCTCGGCTCCAGCGCAGCCTCAGGGGTGATCCTGCCCAGAACGAGGCCCCGGAATGATCCGCATCGATGCGTTGCTGGTGAGCGTGGTTGGCGCCTTGCCCCTGACCGCCCAGGCGGTCGGCCGAGCGGCGCCCACGGTGGTCCGGGAGAGCGCGACGGATTCCACGCTCGGCGCGCTCGTCGCGATCGAGGAAGCGCCCGCGGGTCTGGGCGCCGAGGACTGGTCCACCATCCGGGAAGCCTACGAAGCGAGCCGCCACGCGGCAGTCGCCGTGGTGGGCGGCCACCAGGCGCGCAATCCCGGCCAGCGATGGCACACCCGCTTCGACGGCCGCGGCTCCAGCGTGCAGCCCGACGCGGGAGGATGGGAGTGGGGCCTCGAGCTCCTGCGCTATGGCTTCGCCGGTGCGGAGCGCGCGCTGAACGAGCCCAGGCGCGTGAGCGTCGCGGGGCAGCGCGTCGTGTACGAGTGGGACGAGGTGCTCGAGGAGTGGTACGTCAACGACACGCGCGGCCTCGAGCACGGCTTCACCGTCCGCGAGCGGCCGCCGCCGGGTGCAGGCGAGCGGAGCCCGCTGTGCTTCACGCTCGCGGTGCGCGGCGTGCTGCGCGCGCAGGTGGCCGGCGACGGTCGGGACGTACGCTTCGTGGGCACCGACGGCGCGGCGCTGCTCACCTACACGGGCTTGATCGTGCTCGATGCCGACGGCAAGGAGCTCGTCGCGGGCTTCGAGACCACCACGGCGGGCCTGCGCCTGTGCATCGACGAGCGTGGCGCCCGCTACCCGCTGACGATCGACCCGCTCGCGCAGCAGGCGTATCTCAAGGCCTCCAACACCGAGGCGGGAGACAGCTTCGGCCACTCGGTGGCGGTGTCGGGCAACACCGTGGTGGTCGGGGCGTTCGATGAGGCCAGCACGGCCACCGGCGTGAACGGCAACGGGAGCCTCGGCGGCGCGAGCGGCTCAGGCGCCGCCTACGTCTTCGTGAGGAATGGAACGACCTGGAGCCAGCAGGCCTACCTCAAGGCCTCCAACACCGGTGCGGGCGACTCCTTCGGCGTTTCGGTGGCGGTGTCGGTCGACACCGTGGTGGTCGGGGCGACCGGGGAGGAAAGCGATGCCACCGGCGTGAACGGGGATCAGAGCGACAACAGCGCCCCCGACTCCGGCGCGGCCTACGTCTTCGTGCGCAGCGGCACGACCTGGAGCCAAGAGGCCTACCTCAAGGCCTCCAACACGGGACAGGCGGACTTGTTCGGCGGCTCGGTAGCGGTGCTGGGCGACACCTTGGTGGTCGGAGCCCAGGGGGAGGACAGCAACGCCACCGGTGTGAACGGGATCCAGAGCGACAACAGCGCGCCATCTTCCGGCGCAGCCTATGTTTTCGTGCGCAACGGCACGACCTGGAGCCAAGCGGCCTACCTCAAGCCGTCCAATACGGATCCAGAGGACATGTTCGGCATCTCGGTGTCCGCCTCGGTGGACGGCGACACCGTGGTCGTGAGTGCAATGCATAAATACACCAGCGCCACCACCGTGAACAGGTCTTCCACCACCAGCCAGCCGACGGCGATATGCCCGGTGCGCGTATGCAGGGCGCGGTTGTCCGACAGCACCCGGATGAGCACCACCGTGCTGGCCACCGAGATCGCGCCGCCAAACACCAGCGAAGTCGACCACTCCCAGCCAAATAGCCGGCCGACCAGCGCACCCCAAAGGGTCGCGGTAATGCTTTGCACCAGCGCGCCGGGAATGGCTACATTCCGCACCGCCAGCAGTTCTTTCAGGTGGAAATGCAGCCCTACGCCGAACATCAGCAAAATCACCCCGATTTCGGCCATCTGCTCGGCCAGATGCCGATCGGCTTCGAAACCGGGCGTATGGGGGCCGACCACGATGCCGGCCAGCAAATAGCCGACGATGGGCGAAAGCCGCAAGAGGTGCGTGATATATCCCAGCACCAGGGCCGCCGCCAAGCCGCCGGTGAGCGTCAAAATGAGGTCGATATTGTGCATGCGAGGGCTCCTTCCTCAAAATGAATGACGCAACTCCTCAAGGCGCTGCGAACCTTGCGATCATGTCCAGCCCGAGAGAGGGAGGCGAGGAGCGCGAATCGGTTCGCGCAAAAATCGGCAGGGGCGTGGCCTAGCCTAAACGCTCGCCCCAGATTTGCCTATGGCGTAATTGCCGCTACGCCAAAATCTTCTCCACCACGTGGCCTTTCACGTCGGTGAGGCGGTAGTCGCGGCCTTGGGTGCGAAAGGTGAGGCGTTCGTGGTCGACGCGGGTGGCCTTGTTTGCTTGCAAACTGGGCCTGCAAGAGGCATAGGCAATTACGCTCGACGAACGGGAGCAGCTACTCGAATCAGGTTATCGTCACGCCCACCGAACGCTGGAATGCGCACCACCGGGCCGAACTCCAGCGCCATTCAGCAGCTCGGGCGACCAGCCATGCCTGGACCAGATTGTTGTGCATATCGGCTAGCTTTTCCAGCACCTTGGCGGTGCTCTACCCATGAAGCACGTTCAGCTTGGGTTATCAAAACCACGAGCCAGGGCGAAATCAGGGGAACAGTTCGGGGCGTGGTAGGCATACCAGTCCCAATGGCGAAACCTGCTCGTCCGCTTCCAGCCAAGCAGCAACCAGCCAGTCTCTCGTGAATCACACCCTCTGCCCCAAGTGTGGTTGCTTCCTCTCGCCTCCCTCAGCCCCGAGGTTGCAAGCAACCTCGGGCACCCGTGAAGGGTTAGGGTGAACTCCAAAACCTGCGTCGAAACTCTGGATATCCTTCGATGGTTCCTAATACATGAATTGACCTAAGACGCAGCCTTTTCGGACGAACCACTGCGGTTGATGAGTAAACAGCAATCGCAAGCTGTCGACCAATAAATTCATCGATTCCATCGATCCTATACCAATGCCACGATCCGCCTGGAGGAATAGACCAGTTATCACAGCAGTATTTCTCTATTGGTCCAGACGGATGGCTTACCGGAACCGGATTGCCTCCCCAGTGGGATACGCAATTAACGATTACCTCTTGAACCCGATTTATATTGCATCGAGAGGCACACTCCAAAAGCCAATAAACCGCATCCGAAGAGGCTCCGGCATGTTCAATGGTTACACTGGCCGGATCCGGATCGTCACGATCTCCAGCAAGAAAGCACCACGACGGCACTTTTTCGAGATACCTCACTTCCCCCAAAATGCTCTCTTCGTGGCCAACCGTGATCCCGCGAGGAAGTAGCTTATTGCACATTCCAAAAGCGGTCAGCCCGGGCCAGATCGAGTGCGCGGGCCATCCAACCCGCACGATTCCCCCGCCGTATGGACCAGGTTCAAATTCCAATTCAGTTCCGCTGTGCGAATCCGAATGTACGCTCCAAGGTCCTCGGCTAGGCGAAAGGCTGATTGAAAGCTTTCGCCAATCAAACCAACTGGCCCAAGGCGGAACCACGAAATACTGGGAATCAAGCTCAGCCTGAAGCATTGTTATTCGATCCTCAGTGAAGCCACCAGAGATGCGCGGGTGGCCTTGATTGCTTGCAAACTGGTCATGTAAGAGGCATAGGCAATTACGCTCGATGATCGAGAGGGACTACTCGAATCTGGTTGTCGTCACGCCCACCGAACGCTGGAATGCGCACCACCGGGCCGAACTCCAGCGCCA
>CADEFY010000246.1 GCA_902826705.1 uncultured bacterium | reverse complement strand
CGCCGCTGCCCAGCGCGAGCAGGTCGAGCCGCACGGACACCGGCACGTCGGCCGTAGCGCCGGGCGCGATGCTCACGGGCTCTCCCACCTCACCCGCGAGCGCGCGGCGGTCGTCCACGAACATCGTCCAGCCCAGCGACAACATGCGCGCGGCCACGCGGTTCTGCGCCGGGTTGGTGGCGCTCACATGCGCGATCATCTCCAACGGCACGTCGCGCGTCACGATGGCAGTGGAGATGCGCGCCACGTCGGCCAGCGACAGGTCCGAGGCGCGCATGCCGGGGGCCAGCGCCACGCCGGCCACGCGCACACCCGACACGCGGTCGAAGGCGAACGTCACGCTGCGCAGGGCCGCCATCTCCTGGAGTGCGGTGCAGCCGGGCACGCCCAGCAGCAACAGGGCCGCCATGGTCCAGATCGTCGGTCGAATGCGCATCATGAAGCGCATCCTACACGAGCCCACGAGGGCCGCGGCGGACGCTCGATCCGCCATTGACCCTCGCGCGCGCCGGGGCTCACACTCCCAGCCGCGCGATCGCCCCCGCGGGGCGCCTCCTTCCCCACCCCGAGGCCCGCATGTCCCACACGCCGTTGCATCGCTCGCTCCTCCTCGCGCTGCTCCTGGTCGTGCCGACGCGCGCGAGCGCTCAGCTCCCCGGCCTCGAATGGGGCGCCCTCGAGACCGTGGCCCAGCCGGTGCTCGAGCTGCCCTCGCCATCGGGTGCATCGATGGTGTACGCGCGCGATGCGTGGCATGTGGTGTTCGCGAGCGGCGGCGAGGTGCGCATGAGCACGCGTGCGGACAGCACGTGGGGCGCACCGGAGCCGATCAGCGGTGCGGGGGCGATCGCGCGCGAGCCTCACGTGGCGTCGCGCCCGATGTATCTGGTCGACCACTTCGAGGAGCCCATGGTGGTGGTGTGGGAGGACGCGCGCACCGGGCATGCCGAGGTCTGGGCGCGGCGCCATGACGGCAGCACCTGGGCGCCCGAGACCTGCCTCACCTGCGACGCCGACGCGTCCCGCGCACCGGTGGTCACCACGCACGGCTATTCGTTCGTCGTGGCGTGGGAGGAACAGTCGCCCGCACATCGCCAGATCCAGGCGCGCGCCTTCCGCGACGGCGGCTGGCAACCGGTCGAGACCGTGTCCCAGAGCACGGCGGATGCGTTCGAGCCCAGCCTCTCGGTCGAGTCCTTGACCGGCACGCACCTCGCGTGGTCCGACACGCGCCATGGCGCGGCCGAGGTCTACTACCGCAATCAGTGGCAGTGGGGCGGCAGTTGGGAGCCCGAACGTCGCGTCACCCACTCGGGGCTCGGCAGCCGCCATCCGTCGATCCTCGCGCGCAACCATGGCGGCGACCTGATCGCGCCCGACGACTGGTCGATCCACTTCGAGCAGGGCGTGGCCGGCACGCCAGAGACGCGCGAGGTGTGGCGCGACGTGCCGAGCACAGACCTCTCGCCCATCGATGGCACACCCTCGCTGCAGGGCTCGGGCGCAGTCGCCGCGGTGCCCGACGGGTTCGGCACCACGATCCTCGCCGACCTGGCCGTCTGGACCGACACGCCCGCGTCGGGACCTCGCACGAGCATCGTGCGCTCGCACCCGAGCGGTGCGACCGAAGTGCTCACCACTGCGGGGCTGTCGCACGCGCTCATCGCCGCCAGCGAGCGCGAGGTACTGGCGCTGTGGATCGAGTCGCGAAGCGGTGTGCCCACGTTGCTCGCCCGCGTCGCCGAACTGCCGTTCGCGGGCGGCGTGCCGGGCGGTTCACCGCTCGCACGCGCGTTCGAGGTTCAGCCCAACCCGACACACACGCTCGTCACGTTCGTGCTGCGCGAACCGGCGCCGCGCGGCACGCTGCGCGTCTTCGATGCAGCGGGCCGCCGCGTCCACACGCAGGCGGCCGGAGCAACCGGCCGCCTGGCGTGGGACCTGCGTGATGCGCGCGGGCTGCGCGTGCCGCCTGGGCTCTACGCTGCGATCCTCGAAGTCGGATCGCAGCGCGAGCGCCGCACGTTCGTGGTGCTGCGGTAGCGCGACTCGGTCAGCCGCGCACCGCCGTCACGTCGAGGTACTCCGCCATCACGAGCGTCGTGCCGTCCGTGGCCGTGTTGTTGGCGGTCCAGAGCGCTTCGAGGTCGGCCCGCATCGCAGCCTGACCCGCCGCGTCGAGCGCCGCGTACGCGCGGTTGGTGGGCCCGTAGTAGTCGATGAAGAACTGCACCACCTCGGCCGGCCCGAACGGGTAGATCATCGGGTAGCGGCGCTTCTCGGTCACGATCGACGTGGTGCCGTCGGCGAGCCGCTCGCGCAGCGTGGCCTCATCGCCCCACTTGGGCGGCGACGCCATGAGCGGCGAGGGCGGCACGTGCTTGCCGATGATCTTGAACATCTGGCCCACGTGCCCTTCGGGCGTCCAGTTGGCCATGCGGATCGTGCCGCCCGAGCGGCAGACGCGCTTGAGCTCGGCCGCCACGATGTCCGGTCGTGGCGCGAACATGGCGCCGATCAGGCTCACCACCAGATCGAACGCGCCATCGGCGTACGGCAGCGCCTCGGCGTCGCCGTCGTCGAACCGCACGCTCACGCCCTCCTCGGCCGCGCGCGCGCGCGCCTGCGCGATCAGGTTGCTGGCCACGTCGATGCCGGTCACCTGCACACCGGCACGCGCCGCGGGGATCGCGATCTGGCCGGCGCCGCACGCCACATCGAGCATGCGCGTGCCGGCGGGCACCGCCATGCGCTCCAGGATCTCGAGCGCGCCCACTTCGAGGTACTGCGCGAAGTGGCCGTAGTCGCCGGCTTCCCAGGTCGCCTTCAGCTTGGTCTTCAGGGACTGCATCTCGGGGCTCATCGCGGTCATCGTGGTCATCTTGTTCTCCAGAGTCGTCGTCGTCCGTCGTGGGTGCTGCTCCATACGCATGCGCACCAGTGACTGTTCCAACGACCGGGGAGTCCGGTCCGAACAGCGCATCCGCCCGCTTTGCGACAAGTTGACGCTCGCGTAGGCTCCGCGCCCATGGACCGTCCCACCCCGCACGATCCCTCCCCCGAGGACGCGCCCACCCTCGGCTTCGGCGACTCGACGCCGTCCTCCGACCCCGATTCGGATCCCACGCTCGACTCGGGCAGCACGCGCGCTCCCGCGGCTGTCGGCCTGCCCGCTGCGATCGGCCGCTACCGCGTGCTCGCCAAGCTGGGTCAGGGCGGCATGGGCGTGGTGTTCGAGGCCGAGCAGCAGGATCCCAAGCGCCGTGTGGCGCTCAAGGTGATCCGCGGCGGCAGCTATGTGGACGACGCGCAGGTGCGGCTGTTCAAGCGCGAGGCGGACACGCTCGCGCTGCTCAAGCACCCCAACATCGGCGGCATCTACGAAGCCGGGCGCACCGAGGCGGGCGAGCACTTCTTCGCCATGGAACTGGTGCGAGGCGAACCGCTCGACCGCTTCCTGCGCGCGCGCAAGGGCCCGCTCGATGCCGCCGAGGTGCGGTTCCGACTGCGACTGTTCACCGTGATCTGCGCGGCCGTGAACTACGCGCACCAGCGCGGCGTGATCCACCGCGACTTGAAGCCCACCAACATCATGGTGTCCGAGTCCGAGGCTGCGGCGAGCGGCGCAAGCAGCGGCTCGATCACCGCCGGACTGCCGGCGATCAAGGTGCTCGACTTCGGCCTCGCGCGCATCACCGGCGCCGACGTCGAGGCGGCCACGGCGGTGTCCGAGGTGGGCGTCATCAAGGGCACGCTGCCCTACATGAGCCCCGAGCAGGCGCGCGGCGACTCCGAACATGTCGACCTGCGCAGCGATGTCTACGCGTTGGGCGTGATCCTGTTCGAGATGCTCACCGGCAAGCGGCCGTACGAGCTGCAGAAAGCGTCGATCGCCGAGTCGGTGCGCATCATCTGCGAGCAGCCGCCGGCATCCCTTCGGCAGGCCTGGCGCGGCACGCAGGCGCCCGATGGCGACCTGCAGACCATCGTGGGCAAGGCACTCGAGAAGGACGCCGACCGCCGCTACAGCAGCGCGGCAGCGCTCGCCGAGGACATCGAGCGCCACCTCGACTCACGCACCATCCTCGCGCGCGCGCCCAGCGCCGCCTATCAGCTCCAGAAGTTCGCACAGCGCAATCGCACGCTGGTGGCCGGCATCGCCGCCACTCTGCTCGCGCTGGTGGCCGGCATCGTCGCCACGACCACGTTCGGTCTGCGCGAGGCGGCGCAGCGACGCGCCGCCGAGCAGGCGCAGCTCGACACGCGCGCCGTCGTCGAGTTCCAGGCCAGCATGCTCGCCGGCATCGACGCCGAGCTCATGGGCCGGCGGCTCGCCAGCGACCTCGAGTCGCGCCTCTCCGCCGCGCTGCGCGAACAGGGTGCACCGGCCGCGCAGGAGGCGGCCTCGCTCGCGGCGTTCCGCGGGCACATGGCGCAGATCAACACCACCGACGCGGCCATGCGCGTGATCGACCAGAACATCCTCACCAAGGCGATCGCCGCGGCCGCCGAACAGTTCGGCGCGCGGCCGCGCATCCACGCGCAGATCCTGGGCTCGATCGGCGACACTTACATGAAGCTCGGGCTCTACAACGAGGCGGAGCCGCCGCTGCTCCGCGCGCGCGCACTCTGCGACAGCACGCTCGGCTCCGAGGCGGCGCCCACGCTGCTCGCCATGCGCCAACTGGCCGCGCTCTACATGATGCAGGGCCACACGGACCGCGCCGAGCCGCTGTTCCAGCAGGTGATCGCGGGACAGCAGAAGGTGCTCCCGCCCACCGACACCGAGGTGCTCCACACCCAGAACGACCTGGGGCTGCTGCTCGTGGACCTGAACCGCTACCAGGCGGCCGACAGCCTGCTCTCGCTCGCCTACGAACAGCACCGCCGGCTCATGGGCGATGAACACCCGTACACGCTCACGATCATGGGCAACCTCGCGTGGGCACTGATCAACGCGCAGGCGTTCGATCGTGCGGAGCC
>CADEFY010000245.1 GCA_902826705.1 uncultured bacterium | reverse complement strand
GACAAGCTCGGCGTGCGCCAGGAGGACGCCACGCGCGGCGAGTACATGCGCGCGTGGTCGCCCGCGCGGCGCTGGACCCTCGCTGACCAGGCGGCCGCGGACTCGTCGATCCATCGCACGTACGAGCGGTTCGTAGCGCAGGTCGCCGACGGCCGCCGCATGAGCGTGGACGAGGTGCGTGAGGTGGCGCAGGGGCGCGTGTGGCTGGGCGAGGACGCGCTCGCGCACCGGCTCATCGACCAACTCGGCACGTTCGAGGACGCGCTGGCCGAGGCACGGCGTCGCGGAGGTGTGCCGCAGGCCGAACGCACGCGCCTGTTCGAGCAGGGTGCGCCGCGCGGCTCGTGGCTCGAGCGCGCGGTGGGCCGCGCCGTGCGTGAGCGCTTCGAGTCGTTCACACGGCTGCCGGCGCTCGAGGGCATGCAGGCGCGCGAGGCGCCGGAGCTGCTCTCGGACGACTGAGCGCTACAGCGCCGCCGCGTCCCGCAGCGCCTCGGCCCACGGGCCGTGCGGCTCGCGCGCCAGATAGGCGCTCCGGAAGCGCGCGGCCTCGCTCGCGGGCCCGGTCTCGGCGAGCAGGCGCGCGCGGTTGTAGAGCGCGAGCGGGTACTCGGCGCTCGTGCTGTCGACCGCGGCGAACTGCGCCACCGCCTGCAGCCGCAGCGAGCGCGCCTGAAGCGGGTCGGCCTCGCGCATCGCCATGCGCGCCAGCGCGACGCCCATGCCGAGGCGCGCCTCGGCGTAGTGTGGCGCCAGCTCGCAGGCGATGTGATAGCGCGCCACGGCGCGAGGCTCGCGGAACGCGAGCAGGTCGAGCGCTGCCAGCGCGGCGTACGTGCGCGGCTCGCGCCAGTGCTCGCGACGCGCCTGCTCGAGCAACGGCGCCACCATGTCGGCGCGTGCGCGCAGGTCGGGGCTGCTCTGCGTGTCCGAGGTCTCCCCGCCGAAGATCGCCGCGCGGAACCGCAGCCCCTCGGTGGCCAACGCCACGTCGCCACCCAGCGTGGCGGCTGCCACCTTGGCGCGCGGATCGTCGGGCAGCCCCTGCGGGTGCCGCGGCCGCTGGCGCAGCGAGACGCCCGCCGCCACGGCGAGCAGCGTGAGATTGAGCACGAACAGCACTGTGGGCCATGCGCGCCAGCGCAACCGGCGCTCGATGCCGTCCGCAGTGGACAGCGGCTGGCTCACGAACCCGCGCGCAGCGTGGTACGCAGCCACTCGGTGAGCGCTTCGAGCATCTGCGGCGCGAGCGTCTCGCCGATCAGTGAGTACTCGGCGGGCAGCCCGGTGGTGGCGGTCTGGAACAGATGATTGAGCCCGGGCCAGCGCCGTGTGGTGAGCAGCTTGGCGCGCGCGCCCGAGAAGTGCTGCTGCAGTTGCGGCAGGTTGGCGTCCGGGGTCACCTGCAGGTCGCGCTCGGCGAAGTAGGCCAGCATGGGCACGCGCACGCGCGCCAGGTCCGGGCCGGGATCGTGCCGGACGAAGGCGCGGAACCAGGGGTTGGTCACCTGCGCGCGCGTGGACTGGATGAACGCCTGCGCGTCGCCCAGTTGCGCCAGGTCGCTCGCGGGGAGTCCGAGCACGAACGCACGCGTACTGCGCTCGACCCGTGCCGCAGCGGTGTCGACCGGCGTGTCCTCGAACACATGCCGCCACACCTCGCGATTGAACCGCATGGTGCGTTCCTGGCCCGCCGAGTCACGCCCCGCGGCGCGCATGAGCGCGACGCTCTGCGACTCCAGCAACCGATCGCCGCGGATCGTCGGGCCGGCCAGCGACACGATCGCCGCCAGCTTCGGATCGCGGGCCGCCACCCAGGGCGCGACGATGCCGCCCTCGCTGTGCCCCAGCACCGCGATGCGCGCGCCGTCGATGTCGGGGCGCGTGCGCAGGAACGCCACGGCCGCCGCCGCGTCGGCCGCGAAGTCCACCGTCAACGCCGCGGCGTACTGGCCCGTGGAGCGACCGATGCCGCGTTCGTCGTAGCGCAGCACGGCGATTCCTGCGCGCGTGAAGCGGTCGGCCATGAGCTTGAACGACTTGTGCCCCGAGATCTGGCTGTCGCGATCCTGCGGTCCCGAACCGGTCACCAGCACCACGGCCGGCACCCGCGCGTCACCGCGCGGCCGCGTGAGCGTGCCGGACAGCGTCACGCCGCTGGCGCTACCCGCGAACGTGACCTCGTTCACGTCGTAGGGGTAGGGCGGCTTGGGCTCCTGCGGCCTGGAGTCGTCCGGCGGTGCGTCGAGCCGTGTCAGCTCGAGCGGCGCGTCCTGTCCGCCCTGCGACCAGGTGCCGCGCAGCGCACGGCCGCCGTCGGCGAAGCGGCCGCGGAAGCGCGCGCCCGCGGCCACGAGATCCACGGTGATCGAGTCGTCGGACAGGTGCACGAGCGCGAGCGGCAGGTCGGTGGCGCCCTGGTCGGGGCTGTCGAAGAACGCCTCGCGGCCCGTGGGCGAGGTGCGGAGGTGGATCCGGCAGCGCAGCACCGAGCCGATGCGGCCCTCCCACACACCATCGGCGACGGCAGCGGGGGCGGGCGCGGGCGCGGCGAGCGTGGCCAGCAGCAGCAGCGCGGGCAGGATCAGCTTGAGGAGTGGTCGCATGCGCGTCAGCCTAGTGGCTCCCCGCGCGCCGTTCCACCGCCAGCGTGCGGGGGCAGGACCCGCGCCGCCGAGGACTCGACCGATGCCCGAACCCATCGCCCCGCCGCACGTGTACGTCGACGCCGACGCCTGTCCGGTCAAGCCGGAGGTGTTCCGCGTCGCCGAGCGGCACAGCCTGCACGTGACGCTGGTCGCGGCGGCCTGGATGCGCGTGCCGCCGGACCCGCGGATCCATCTCGAGGTGGTCGCTCACGGGTTCGATGCGGCGGATGACTGGATCGCCACGCGTGTCGCGGCGGGCGACATCGTGGTCACCGCCGACATCCCGCTCGCCTCGCGCTGCCTCGCGCAGGGCGCCGCCGTGATCGGCACCTCGGGGCGCGCGTTCACCGCGGACAACATCGGCGACGCGCTCGCGACGCGCGAACTGCTCGCGGGGCTGCGCGGCGCCGGCGAGGCCACGCCCGGCCCGCCGGCGTTCAGCGCGAAGGATCGCTCGCGCTTCCTGCAGGCGCTGGAGCTCGCGGTGCAGGCGGCGAGGCGCTGACGGCGGCGCGGAAGGCCGACTCCACCGCGGGGCCCGCCACGTACATGTCGAAGAGCGTGCCACGCACCCGTGAAGTACCGGCGAAGCGCTCCCGCTGCGACGCCAGGTCGACGCGCCGGCGCATGGCGGCGAGCGAATCGCCGGGCACGAAGCCGGCTCGCACCTGCGTGTCGATCGCGTCGAACAGCGACTGCATCTGCCGCACATAGGCGCCGTCGCGAAGCACGGGGCCGTGTCCGGGCACGATGGCGCGGGGCTCCAGTGCGAGCAGCGCCTCGAGCGCGGCGCTCCACTCGTGCACGTGCGACTGCTCCCCGCCCACGAGCGGGACCGGCCAGACCACGAGGTCGCCCACGATCGCGATGCGCTCTCGCGGCAACCACACCACCAGGTCGCTCGCCGTGTGTCCGCGGCCGAGCGCCAGCACCTGCACTTCCCGTGAGGCGCGCTGGAGTGTGAGCGCGCGGTCGACGGTGGTGTCGGGCAGCACGTCGGGGGTGCCGGGCACGACGCGCATGTAGTGCGCCACGAGCGCGGCGTCCGACGCCACGCTGGCACGCTGCTCGTCGGAGATCGGCTTGCCGTCGAGGTCGAGCCCCTTCGCGGCCTGTGCCTGCAGGTACGCGGCGAACCCCGGCGCGCCCTCGATCATGCCCGCGCGGTTGCGCGCGCCCGTCGTGGGCAGGTACGTGCGCAGCGACGGATGCGCCACGAACTCGATCCCGGGGTACGCGGTGCGCCAGGTGGCGTTGCCGATCACGTGGTCATCGTGCCAGTGCGTGTTGACCAGCGTGCGCACGGGCTTGCGTGTGATGCGCTTCAGCGCGGCGATCAGCTCGGCCGAGGCCTCGGGCGCGTCCACCACCAGCACATCGTGTTCACCCACGATGAACACACAGTTGGCGTCCACCATGAGCCCCGGCGGATCGGTGCGGATCGCGGCGAACACGCCGGGCGCCAGTGTCTCGATGCGGAATCCGGGCCGCGCCGGGGGCGCGGCGGACACGCAGGCCAGGGCCAGCAGCAGGGGGAGCACGCGTCGCATGGAGGGACGATGCAGGAGGACCAGCGGCCAGGGCGAGGCTCGGCTCCCCGACGCCCGACCCGGGCTGCCCGGCGCGGCAGGTCAGGAGGTCGAACGGCGGGTGGCACATGTGAACAAAGGCGGGGCCTGGAAACGGAGCGGAAATCTTGACGCCGCCCGATGGACAGTTGCGCCGATAAGGTGTTGTGTAACATGGCTCTCTCTCGAAACGAGATGGAAATGAACCCGCCGCCCAGCGAGGTCGTGCATTGAGCTCACCGCTCCGCTACGAGTTCCCCCGTGATTTCATCCAATATCAGTTCGACACGATCGCCAGCGAGCTGGTGGAGGCCAAGTCCGCCGTGCTCGCGCTGGGATCGCTTCCGCAGCAGCGCTCCTGGGTCGAGGAGCTGCAGAGGCTGGAGCTTAAGCGAGAGGTCGCTGGCACCACGCGTATCGAGGGAGCCCAGTTCTCCGAACCCGAACTGGATGCTGCGATCATCGCCGAGACACCGGAGCAGGCACTCAATCGATCTCAGCGCGAGGCACGCGCGGCCGCCGAGACCTACCGTTGGATCGCTCGGATCCCCGAAGACCAGCCGATCACTCCGGACCTCGTACTCGAGATCCATCGGCGCATCGTGACGGGCGCCAACGAAGGCGTCGAACCCGGTGCACTGCGTCGAGCAGGGCACGAGGTGAGCTACGGCAGCCCTCGTCGCGGCGGGGCGATCGGCGGTGACGAGGTCCAACGAGCATTCGACGCGCTGTGCCAGGCGATCGGCACCACGTTTCGCGGGCACGATCCACTCGTGCAGGCCCTTGCCGCCCACTATCC
>CADEFY010000244.1 GCA_902826705.1 uncultured bacterium | reverse complement strand
CGGAGGGCCGTCGTTGCGGATCACATAGTGGAACACCACGAAGTGGGCATAGTTGGAGAACGACCAGTTGTAGTTGTACTGGTTGACCGACACGCGCAGGGGGCGGTGGTCCTCGTTGTTGTTGAAGGCTCGCTTGGGCAGCTTGTCGTTGAACGACGAGATGAAGTCCAGCTCGCTCACCGCGTCGCGCGAGAACACGTCGCTTCTCGGCAGGGTGGACATGCTGCCCACGTTGGCCGAACCCGGCGAGAACTCCGTGGCGCTCGCGGCCGCGCTGCCCTGCGCGCCGTCGACCGCGGCGGTGGTCACGCCGATGAACGCGCCGTTGTCGTCGAGCGCGCGAGCGCCGATCCAGAGGCCGCCACGCACCAGGTGCTCATAGCCGGTGCCGAGCGGGTACTCCCAGGAAGCGGCGCGCGAGGTGAAGTTGTTGCCGATGAAGCCGTAGTTGGTGATCGTCATGCCGTGCAGGTTCTGATCGAGCACGCGCGCCGCGAAGAACAACGAATCCGCCTGCGCCAGCGTGGGAGCTTCGGGCGACGGCGCACGATCCACTGCCTGCGCGGGACCGGTCATGAGGAGAGCGGCGAGCGGCAGCGCGGCGGCGATCCGGCGCATCACCGGCGCCTCAGGTAGCGCATGACCTTGGAGCGGCCGCGGTCGGCGATGAAGGCCAGCGTGTCATCGACCGCGACGGCGACCGGATCGAGGAGCGCCTGACCCTGCGCGTCGGGCTCGACATCGACGCGCTGCACGAACGTGCCGGCGCCGTCGTAGCGCAGCACGCGACGATTGCTGCGATCGACCACGTAGAAGAACCCGGCGAGGTCGGCGAACACGTCCTCGGGGGCGTTGAAGTTGGCACCGGTGCTCTGGCCGTCCACCTGCACGAGTCCCAGCCCGGGCACGGCCACCGACACCTGCTTGGCCTGGTCGTTGCCGCGGTCGGCCACGAAGAGCGACGAGCCGAGATAGCGCGAGAAGTAGAGGCCGCGCGGGTTGGAGACCGAGGCGTTGCCCGAACCCGAGCGCAGCAGCCACGTGGTATCGCGATGCCAGTTGGCTCCGGGCAAGTTGGCGTCGGGCGGCGTCACGCCGGCATAGCGCGGACCGCGCACGTAGCGATAGACCCGCGAGGCGAACTGCCGCGTCCGGATGCGGGAATCGGTCTCGAGCGTGTCGAGGTAGATCGCCGTGCCTGACACGTAGATCGCGCCGTCCGTGCCGGCGGCGATGCCGGTGACGAACGCGAACGTGGTGTCGGTGAACGTGCTCAGCGTGTCGCCGCCGCTCAGGTCGTACTCGCGCACGCGCCAGTACGCACGCAGGTCGGTGATCACACCCGATCCCGGGCCCGGCGAATGGTTGCGTGCGAGGCAGGTGTCCCCCTGATCGAGCACGAACAGCTTGTTCTGCGCCGAGGCGAGCGCCACGGGGTTGAACAGCGTGCGCAGCGGCTGGAAGTAGGTCGCGTCGATCGGCGTGGGGACGCCCGAGCCCGCCTTGAGCGGGTAGAGCCGCACGTCGCCGCGCGGCACGTCGGGGCCGCCGCTGCTGCACGTGTCGTCGGGGCCCGAGGTGCTGAAGAGCACGAAGAGCTGCGTGGCCGCGCCCTGCGTGAGCAGGATGTCGCGCACGCCATCCATGCCGGTCCATGTGGCCACCATCTGGTAGCTCTGGTCCGATGGGACGTCGCGCCCGCTCGGCTGCTCGGTGGGTAGCTCGTAACCCACGCCGCAGCCGGCCGCGCCGAGCGCGAGCGTGGCGAGCAGGCCGAGCCCGAGACGTGCGCGCATCAGAACCGCACCCCCAGCGAGACGCGGTGGATCGCGCCCAGGAAGCCGCCGTCGGTGTAGGCGTAGTCGAGCTGGCCGCGCGTGCCCGAGAGGTCGAGCGCGAAGCCGGCGCCGGCCGAGAAGTTGAGGTCGTCGGCCGTGAAGTTGTAGCCAGAGCGCAGCATGAACCGGCGGTCCCACGACCACTCGCCGCCCGCCTTGAGCAACTGCTGGTTGTCGGCGGGCTGGTTGACCTCGATCGCCGCCGTCACGCGATGGTGCGCGTTCTCGACGGGCTCGAACGCGACGCCGTAGCGGAACATCATGGGCGGGTCGTAGCCGTCGAAGATGCGTCGCTCGCCCGAGTAGGGCGAGATGTACTCGCCCGAGGGCTTGAACTCGGAGCCGAAGTTGGACAGCGAGGTGGCGATGCGAACGCTGCCGAGCCCGAGGTAGTAGATCGAGCCGACGTCGAACAACACGGCGCTCGTGGTGGGGCCACCCACGTCCGATCCGAGGTCCTCGCGCACGTACTTGAGGCCGAACCCGACGAGCAGCTTGTCGGTCCAGCGGCGCGCGTAGGCCGCGCCGGCGACCATGTCGGAGTAGACGAACGAACGCCCCGTACCGTAGGGCTGCAGTTCCGTGGTCTCGTCGAGCCGCGTGGAGAGCACGCCGAACTGCAGGCCGAACGAGCCGCCCAGCTTCTGCGTCGGCACCACGAGCGTCACGTGCTCATAGCCGATCTCGGCCGGCCACTCCACGTGCGAGATCGCGACCTCGCGCCGCAGCAGCGAGGCGAGCCCGGCGGGGTTCCAGAAGATGGCACTGGGATCGTTGGCCACGGCCACGAACGATTCGCCCATGCCGGTGGAACGTGCGCCGACGCCGATGCGCAGGAACGAACCCGAGGAAGTGCCGGCGCGCTGGCCGCCCAGATCGCTCTGCGCGCTCGCGGCTCCCGCGCCGCACGCCATGAGCGCCAGCGCGAGCAGTACGCGACGAAGGCTAGAAGTCGACATCGAGCGACAGCCTCCACTGCGCGCCGGCGCCGTAGTTGGACGGATCGTCCACCTCGGAGAGCCGCGTGTAGTCGTTGATGTTGGGAACGCGCGAGGGATCGTACTGCCCCTCTCCCCACACGCGGCCGCCGCCCGTGATCTGGTCGACGCGGTAGATGAGGTGGTTGCTGAAGATGTTGGAGCCCGCCAGCGCGAGGTCGATGCGGCGGCCGCCCATGCGGAACCACCGGTTCAGCTTGAGGTCGGTGGTGACCTGGAACCGCGCGTTCTTGGAGTTGAGCTCGCCCACGTCGAACTGGTCGGTCTCGTCACGCGGCGTGTAGGCGCGGCCCGACTCGCCCTGCATGAACACGTTGAGACCGGCCTGCTTCATCCAGCCGAAGCCGGCCCACGTCTTGTCGTCGAAGCGCAGGTCGAAGCTGGCGCCGATCTTGTGCGGGCGGTTCCAGCGCACGAACACCTCGGACAGCCGCGTCTCGTTGGCGCCGCCGACCTCCTGCAGTGCGCGGTCCTCATCGGGATTGCTGCTCTTGCCCTTGGTCTGCTGGTAGGAGTAGCTGATCCGTCCGGCCCAGTGGTTGGAGCGGCGCTTCTCGAGCTCGATCTCGAAACCCTTGGAGCGGGCGTACTGGCCGTTCTGGTAGATGAAGTACGAGGTGATGTCGGCGCCGGTGAGCCGGTCGACGCGCGTCGCAGCCGGATAGTCGTAGATGTCTCGGACGAAGAAGCTCACGTTGGCCGCTGCACGCGGCAGGAACTGGTGCTTGGCTCCCACCTCGTAGTTGACCGAGATCTGCGGGTTGAGATTGGGGTTGCCCTGCAGCGGGAATGACTCCGACGAGATCGAGTTGAGCTTGGAGTACACGTAGCGGTAGGACGGGATCTGCGTGAACTCGCCGTAGTTGAAGAAGAAGCTCGAGTTCTCGGTGATCGGGTGCGCCACGATCACGCGCGGCGACAGATGTGCCTTGACGCGGCGGCCGAAGAACGAGCGCGTGTCGCGATAGAACGCGTTGCGCGTGCTCGGCGCGATGTTGTCGCGGGACGTGTCGGCCAGCGCCTCCTCGGCCTCGCGGCCGACGAACCAGTAGTCGAGCCGCACGCCCACGTTGGCGACGAAGCCCTCGAACTCCAGCTTGTCGCGCAGGTAGAGGTCGCCCACCCACGGGTGCGCCTTCCAGAGGTCGTGCGAGTCGCCGAGACCGTCAGGATCGAACACCCACGGCCGCTCGATGGTCAGGTACTGCACGCTCTGGAACTCGTGCTCGAGTCCGAACTCGATCTCGTGCCGGCGGCCGACGCGCTGCGTCATGCTCCACTGCACCTCGTTGCTGAGCGTGCGGCGGTCCTGCCAGCTGTCGTCGTCCCCGGTGTCGAGGAAGTAGTCGTCGCGCCGCGGATCACCGGGCGGGAAGTACGAGCGGTCGTCGGGCTCGACATACTCGCTCCAGTGCTTGCCGTTCACGTCGCGCCGTTGCGCCGAGAAGTAGCGCGACAGCTGCAGCTCGGTGAAGCCGGTGGCGGACAGCGTGCGCCGCCACTGCACCGAGGACTGCATGTTGTCCTCGAAGATCGTGGACGCGTTGGCGATGTTGCGGTCCCACACCCAGGGGTACGCCGGATCGCCCTGGTCGCCGCCTGCGGTGATGAAACTGCGGCTGAAGCCCTGGTCGATGGCAATGCGCTTGGACAGGTTGAGACTCACCTTGTCACGGTTGTTCGGCTTCCAGAACCACCCATAGCGCGCGTTCCAGCGGTTGTCCTGCGACGGTCCCCACTCGGGCCCGTACTTCCAGCGCATGCCGAGGAAGCCGTCCTCGTAGCTCGAGATCAGCCGTCCGCGCGACTCGGGCGCGATCGTCTGCTCGAGCAGGCTCGCATCCCGGTTGCGGTACCGGAAGCGCGTCTCGAACAGGCTGCTCGACACATCGAGGATGCTGGTGGTGGTGCCCGGCAGCTTGAGTCCCACGGCGCGCATCACCGGCGCGAACACGGGATCGCGGCCGCTGGCGACGAACCGCCACGAGCGGCCGCCATAACTGCCCGCCGTAGTGGTGAGGCCGCCCGCGAACAGATAGTTGGTGATCCCGACAATCAAGCCGGCCGAGATGATCGCGGTCACGATGAAGCCGCGATAGAGGGCGGCCATGATCTTGCCGGACGACCCGATGCCCGAGAAGAACGTGCCGATGACCGAGGCAATGATGCAAACCGCGCCGACGACCAGCGGATACATCATCGCAGCAGCGCTAA
>CADEFY010000243.1 GCA_902826705.1 uncultured bacterium | reverse complement strand
TGCTGCGACGCACGGGGTCCATCACCAGATCGCAGACCGCCAGCCACTGGCCGTGCGCGCCCGCGATCATGACGGGCTTGCCGGCCACCATGTCGTCGATGACGTTGTGCGAATGGCCGCCGAACCACGCGTCGACGCCCGGCGCCTCGGCGAGCCGCTGCAGATCGCCGCTCACCTTGCGGGTGGAGTCGGTCTCGCCCGGGATGTGCCCCACGCCGAGCACGACCGAGGCGCCCGCCTTGCGCAGCCGCGCCGCGACCTGCGCGGCCACGGTGGAGTCATCCTCGAAGCGCAGGTGCGCGACGTAGGCCGGCATGGTCACGCGCGGCGTGCCCGGGTACGCCAGTCCCACCACACCCACGCGCAGGCCGCGCCGCAGCACGGTGGTGTCCGCCTTGGCCCACCAGGGCCGCTTGTTGTTGCGGCGCTCCACGATGTTGGCGCCCAGCGCGCTGAACCGCATCTGCTGGATGCGGTTGATGAGCGTGTCCGCGGTCCAGTCGAACTCGTGATTTCCGATCGCCGCGGCCGTGTAGCCGAGGTGGTTCATATGCTCCACCACGGGGCGGCCGAACTGCAGGTTGGACACCATGGTGCCCTGGAACATGTCACCGCCGTCGAGCAGCACAGTGCCCTCGGGGTTCTCGCTGCGCAGCTTGCGGATCCACGTCGCCGCCGCCTCCGCGCCGCCGATCGAGCGCTGGCTGCGGCGCTCGCGTCCGCTCGGCAGGATCGCGCCATGGAAGTCGGTGGTCTCGAGCACGCGTAGGGTGGGGTAGCGCAGGTTGCTCACGATGCCCAGCCATTGCGCGCGCGTGATCGAGTCGCGGTACACGAACTCGCCACGCTCCCCGGTCACACTCACACCAGTGACGAGCGAGCGGCGGAACGAGGCGTCAGCCAGTCTGGACGACAGCGCGTAGCCGGCCACGCGCGCCGCGCGCTCGCTCCAGTCGAGCGCCAGCAGCAGGGGCGCGCGGCGGAAGGGCTGGAAGCGCTCGCCCTCGCCGACGGCGCCCAGCACGCGCCGCTGCAGCACGCCATCGACCCACACCTCGAGCGATTCGGGCACGTCGGCCCATGCGCCCGACGGCTTGCGCGACCTCCAGTCGAAACTGCGCCCGATCCAGTACGCCAGGTCCCAGCGCGTCGCAGGCTCGTTCGCGCCGAGCCGGAGCACCTCGGAGCGCGGCGCCAGCCCCATGCGAACGAGTCGGTCGATGAGCGGCCGCTCGGGGCTCGCTGCGTAATCGGGCAGCAGCGTCCATGCGGGCTCGAGGTCAGCGGACAGCGTGCCCTGCCGCCGCGCCCACGCGGTGATCAGGTCGGGCATGCCCACGTCGGACCGCCAGAGCGGCTTGGCGCGGCGCAGCATCGCGAAGTCGCCGCCGCCCGCGAGGCGATAGCTGTTGGCCACCACGCGGACCCGCTGCGCGGCGGTCAGCTCGGCGCCGCGGAACGTGATCGTGCCGATGCGGTGGCCCGCGGGGCGCGTCAGGTCGATCTCATACTCGATCCCGGCGGCCATGTCGAACTGGAAGCCCGCGATCGCCCCGGTCGCCAGCGGCGCGCCGTCGCGGAACGTGTACTCGGCCAGATAGCGCGCGCTCTGTTCGAGGGCCTCGCGCAGGTCGCTGCCGCTCAGCTCGACCGTGGCGAGCGTGTTGTCGTAGGGGTAGAGCCGCAGCAGGTCGCGGGCGCGTACGGGCCCCGGCGCGATGCGCTGCGCGGGGTCGAACAGCGCGGCCAGCGACACATCAGCACCGCTGGCCTCGAGCTGGACGCGGTGGATCGTGCGCCACAGCGCGTTGTCCGAGAACCGGTCGCCCGGCGCGCTCAGCCCCTGCGGCGCCTGCGCCACGATCTCATCCATCGCACGCCGAGTGTCCTCGGCATACGGCGCCACGAGCGCCGCGAGGTCGGGGTCCTCGGCCACGCTGTCCGCCACCGCGATCACGCGGGCGCGCTTGGACTTGAGCGTCCAGGGTGAGGCGTCCGTGGCGCGCGTGAACGTGAGGTCGAGCCGGCCGAGCGCATCGCCGTGGCGGCCCGCCTGGCTCACCAGCACGCCGCCGATCTCGAGCGAGCCGATCCGCTGGTGCGTGTGTCCGAGCAGGATCGCGTCGATGCCTGTGACCTCGGTCGCGAGCCGGTAGCCCCAGTTCTCACTCTGCGGTTCCCCTTCGCGCCACTGACCGGTGCGCGGATCCTTCTCGAGGCCGAAGTGCGCCAGCACGATCACCGCGTCGCAGCGCTCGGCGCCACGCAGGCGCGACACCTCCTGCTGCGCCACCTCCACCGGGGAGACGAACGCGTAGCGGTTCCACAACGCCGAATCGGCCATGAGCGGCACAGCCGGCGTGCAGAGCCCCATGATCCCCACCCGGATGCCACCTGGCAGTTCGCGCACCAGCGAGCGCTCGAACGCGGGGCTCCCGGTGAGCGGATCGACGACATTGGCCGCGAGCAGCGGGAACCTGGCATCGCTGCGGGCGCGATCGAGCCCGCTGGGCCCGAAGTCGAACTCGTGGTTACCCACGGTGAGCGCGTCGTAACCCAGCGCGTTCATCGCCGCGATCACCGGCTCGGGGCGCGCGCGGTCCCCGCGGCGCCAGACGTGCGTGAGCGCGCTGCCGGCGAGCGCGTCGCCCGCATCGACCAGCAGCGTGGGAGCGCCCTCGGCGCGTGCGCGCCGCACCAACGTGGCCACGCGTGTGAGGCCGTGTGCAGAGGGCCGATCGGTGAGGTCGTCCCAACTCGACAGCATGCCGTGCAGGTCGGTGGTGTGCAGCAGCGTGACCGGCTGGTCCTCGGCGGCGGCGGGCACGGCGAGCAGCGCGGCGAGCGTGAGGGCGAGCGACAGGAGCGCGGCGGGCGCGAGCGGCGCGGAGGGACGGCGCATGGGACTCCAGGCGTGGGCGCGGGCGGGGATCCGCCCGCGGATCGGGTCACGGGGGGCGTCAGACGTGGGACCGTAGCGCGGCCCGGGCCGCGCCACAACGCCGCGGGTCAGCGCTCCGTGGCCACGAAGTTGGTGCGGTCGAGCGGCCGCAGCGCGGCGTACCCCAGGCGCTCCAGCACCGTGCGGACCTCGGCCAGATGCGCTTCGGTGAGCGCCTCGAACACGACCGGAGGACGGGCGGCCAGCGCACGTTCGCCGGTGGCCAGCACCCACGATTCCGCACCTTCCACGTCGATCTTGACCGCGGCGATGTCACCCGTCGCGATGCCCTCGCGCTCGCACAGCGCATCGAGCGTCATCGCGGGCACCACCACGGGTTCGCGCGGCACGCGCCGGGCCTCGGCGCTCGCGTGCTCGGCACCGGAGGACAGCGTGGTGAACCAGACGCGATCGAGCCGCGGCACCTGCAGCGTCAGTTCGTGCGCATCGGCCAGCGCGCAGTGCGCCACATGCAGGTGTGCGTAGTCATTGAGCCGTGCCGAGTCGCGCAGCGCCTCGGCGAGCCACGGGATCGGCTCCACGCTCAGCACGCGGCGGTCGCGGAACCGCTGTGCCAGCGTGAGACTGACGAACCCGATGTTGGCGCCGATGTCGAGCACCCAGCGCTGCGGGCGAGCCGCGAGGAGCGCGAGCAGCTCGCGCACCACCGGGCCGTTGGCCTCGCCAGGGGAGGCGGAGACGAACGAGTTGTCGAACGGCGGCACACGATAGCGCACCCCGTCGTGGCGCAGGGTGACCGGACGCCGCACATGCAGTGCCCCGCGGCCGCGCGCCATGCGCGACCAGGCGGCGCGCGCAAGTGCCAGCGCGACCTCGAGACGGTCGCGGCCGCCATCGGCGGCGGCCAGTAGCGCGAGGTACTGCGAGCGGGCGGTGGAATCGGTGGCCATGGGCGTCCCGGGTGCCGGCGGGCGGTGCGCCTCGTGCGCGCCGCGCGGCACGCGAGGGGGGCGGGCCGACGCGGGCACGCTAGTCGGTCGTGCGGAGGGCCACAAGCGCCCGGACGAGGCGACAGATTCTGCTGGGATCCGGGCGACCCGCAGGCGCAGAATCGAGCCCACGCGACGAATCCCCCGGCGCCGCGGGGCATGAGGACTGTGCATCCCATCGCACCTGGCCATGGTTGGCGCTGGTGCCTCCGAGGGGGACCGCGTGCACTACTTGAGACGAGTCGTGGCGATCTGTGCCGTGTGCTTCGCGACCGCGGCGAGTCCCGCCGGCGCACAGGGCTATCCCTACGGGGAGTGGGGCGACGCGCCCGGCGGCATGGCCGCCTACTGGGACAACGGCGTGCCCGGCCTGTTCCCCACGTGCGACTGGAGCCCGGGTGGGTTCATCTACCACACGCCCAATCTGCCCTTCGGCGATGGCGTCGCCAACAACTGCTACTTCGGCATGAGCTGCGACTACGAACTGAACGGCAATGGCGGACTGTGCTCGGAGCCGTATGACGTGGACGAGTGCAACTGGCGCCTCGACGGGGACGCCGGACTGCAGATGCCCACGCCCTTCACCTACGGCCCCTCGCATCAGCTGATCACCTGCTCGAGCCTGCCGATCACCAACCTCGGCTTCGCGTGCAACATGGCGCGCTGGGGCCGCGACATCGACATCTCGATGGCGAACAACTTCATCATCCCGACACCGGTGTACCTCAATGTCATGTTCGACTGGGACCGCGATGGCCAGTGGGCGATCTCACCGGTCGGACCGAACGACTGTGGGTTCACGGTCGCCGAGCACGTCATCAAGAACCACCCGGTGCCTCCGGGCTTCTCGGGGCTCGCGTCCACACTGGGACTCGCCGACTTCCCGGTGGGCCCCGATTCGGGCGTGGTCTGGGTGCGGTTCACCATCTCGCTGAACCCCGTGCCCTATCCGTACGAGTGGCCGTACATCGTCGAGTACGGCGAGACCGAGGACTACCTGCTGCGGGTGGCGCCGCAGGCTCAGTCGGAGGAACTCGGCGACGCGCCCTATCTGGTGCGCGCCTATCCGCCTAATGGCGCGATCGGTCAGTTCCCCACGTGCCTCTCCAGTCCGGACTACGTGCATCACCAGTTCAGCAGCGGGCTCTACCTGGGGGCGAGCGACGATA
>CADEFY010000242.1 GCA_902826705.1 uncultured bacterium | reverse complement strand
CAACTGGGCGTGTGGATGGCTCACGCGCAGCGCGCGCAGCAGCGCCTCGGGGCCAGGTCCGGGCATGCGGGCATCGAGCAGGATCGCCGCGGCTCGGGGTGCGCGGGCCGCGAGCGCGAGCAGTGCGGGCCCGTCGGCGGCGGTCTGCACCCGCCAGCCGAGCCGCGCGGCGAAGTGCGCCAGCACGTCGCGCACGCACGGTTCGTCGTCGGCCAGCAGCAACAGCGGATCGGTCGGCGCGTTCTGCGCAGACGGCATGACGAGGCCTCCTCGGTGAGGTCGGTCAGACGGAGGGGCCGTCGTCGGAGGGGGCATCGGCCTCGGCGTCCGAGGTCTTGAGCCCCGGGAACGCTGTCCCGCCTGGGCTTGACCCTCGCGTGCAGGCTCGCGGACACTGCCAGACCATCCGCCGAGGAGCGTCCATGCCCAGCAAGCCGTCCAAGCAGCTCGTCACGTTCCCCAATCCGAGCCCCGATCGCGACTACGTGATCCGCCACCGCTGCCCCGAGTACACCGCGCTCTGCCCCGTGACCGGGCAACCGGACTTCGGCACGATCCTCATCTCGTATGTGCCGGACCGGAAGTGCGTCGAGCTCAAGTCGCTCAAGCTCTACCTGTGGTCGTTCCGCGATGAAGGGCACTTCTTCGAGCAGGTCACCAATCTCATCCTCGATGACCTGGTGCGCGCCACGAAGCCGCGACGCATGAAGGTGGTGGGCCGTTTCGGCGTCCGCGGCGGGATCTGGACCCGCGTCGTGGCGCGCTATGAGGCTTCGAGCAGGAAGCGCCGCCGCAGCGGCTGAGCGTGGCGGCCCCGGGGGCTCCTGACGTATCCTCGCCCGCGCCGGTCCCCACGATCCGGACCCCTTCGGACGGCGCGCTCCCCGCCGCCCGCCCTGCCCGAGTGTCCATGCGTCGCGTCGCCCTCGTCGTCCTCTGTGCCCTGCTGCCCGCTGTCGCCGCCCATGCGGCGCCCGAGGCTGCGCCGGGCGTGGTGCTGGTGCGCTGGCGCAGCAGCGTGCGACCTGTCGAGCGCGCCACGGCGCACATCGCGCTCGGCGCGACGAGCGCCCGGGTCTATGCCGAGATCGGCGTCGAGAAGCTGACGCTCGCCTCGATGTCCACTGAGCAGGCGCTGCTCCAGCTCGCACAGGATCCGCGCATCGAGTTCGCCGAGCCCGATGCGATCGTGAGCCTCGTCCGCACGCCCGACGATCCGCGATTCGGAGAGCAGTGGGCGCTGCAGAACACCGGGCAGACGGGCGGCACCGCCGGAGCCGATGCGCGCGCCGTGCGCGGATGGGACCTGGCCACGGACGGCAGCGCGGTGGTGGTGGGCGTGGTGGACACCGGCGCCGATCTGCTGCACCCGGACCTGCGACCCAACCTGTGGGTCAATCCGGGAGAGATCGCCGACAACGACGTCGATGACGATGCCAACGGCTACGTGGACGACGTGCATGGCTATGACTTCCTCAACGACGACGGCGATCCCTCGGATGACAACGGCCATGGCAGTCATGTCGCGGGCATCATCGCCGCGCGTGGCGACGATGCGCAGGGCGTGACCGGCATCCTGTGGCGGGGTCGCGTGATGGTGCTCAAGTTCCTCGGCAGCTCGGGCTCCGGGCCGACGAGCGCCGCCATCGAGGCGATCCTCTACGCCGCACGCATGGGGGCGCGAGTCGTCAATCACTCCTGGGGCGGTGGACCCTACTCGCAGGCGCTGGTGGCGGCATTCGCCGCCAGCGGCCAGGCCGGAGTCGTGAGCGTGGTGGCCGCGGGGAACAACGGACTCGACCTCGAGGTGCAGCCGGTGTACCCGGCGGCTTTCGACGATCCGGACATGATCACGGTGGCTGCCACGGACCACGACGACGCACTCGCCGGATTCTCCAATCGCGGCGCCGTCTCCGTCGACCTGGGTGCGCCCGGCGTGAACATCCTGTCGCTCGCCCCGGGCGGCCACCACCAATGGCTCTCCGGGACCTCCATGGCCTCACCGCTCGTGGCCGGCGCCGTCGCGCTGCTGCTGACGCGTGAGCCCTCGCTCGATCCGGTCAGCGTGCGCCAACGTCTGCTCGCCAGTGTGCGCCCGTTGCCCGCGCTCCAGGGCCGCACCGTGAGCGGCGGGCGGCTCGACCTCGTGCGCCTGATCGCCACGCCCGAGGACGAACCGCCACGCCGCATCGACGACCTGCGACTCGAGCGGGTCGGTTCGCATGCCGCGTGGCTCGAGTGGACCGCGCCTGGCGACGACGGCGACGTGGGCCGTGCCGACCGCTACCTGCTGCGCATCTCGGATGCGCCGATGGGCTCGGTCGCGTTCGAGGCGATGACCCCTGTGGCAGCGCCCGAGCCCGCCGAGGCAGGCACGCGCGAGCGCGTGCGCCTCGGCGGCCTGGACACCGACCACAGCTACTGGCTGATGATCCGCGCGGTGGACGACCATGGCAATGGCGGCCCGCTGTCCGCGCCCCTCGCGTTCACCACCCAGCCCCCGCCGCGCGCGCAGCTCGACGTCGTGGCGATCGACGCGGATCTGCCGCCGGGCGCGGACGAGCGCCGCGAGATCGTGCTCTCGAATCCGTCCGCGGGCACACTCGAGTGGCGCTTCTCGCCGTCGCGACTGGTGGCGCGGGCCGCGGGGCCGGCGGAGGCGGGGGGGTACCGGGTGCTCGGCCTGGGTGCGGGCGAACTGCCGCGGTTCGATTGGGCGGCGCCCGGCGCGGAAGCCGTCTCCGTGGCGCTCCAGGGCGACGAGGGCGTCAGCGCGCCGCTGACGTTGCCGTTCCAGTTCCCGTACTTCGGCGAGGAGTATCGCGCGCTCCGCGTGAGTTCGAACGGCTTCATCACGTTCCTCGACGAGGATGCTTCACCGCAGCCGGTCGCGCTGCCGTCGGCGCAGGCGCCTCGCGCCATGGTGGCGCCGTTCTGGGCGGACCTCGACCCGGGTCCCTCGGCGCGGCGTGTGTGGATGCAGGCCGACCCGCTGCGCGTGGTGATCACGTGGCTCGAGACGCGGCCATTCGGTTCCCCTGAGACGCCACTCACGTTCCAGCTCTGGTTGATGCGCACCGGCGAGGTGCGGTTCCAGTACTTGGCGCTCTCAGGCCGGTCCGCGCTCGCCGCCTCGGGACTGCAGGGCCCGGCGGCGGATCGGGGGGTCGGACTCACGTTCCGCGATGCGCGGCTGCACGACTCACTCGCCGTGCGGTTCGTGCCGCCCCGCGAGTGGGCACGCGCGAGCCCCGCGTCGGGCGTCCTCGGTCCGGGCGAACAGGCGGCGCTCGTCCTGGACCTCGCCTCGCGCGGCCTCGAGGACGGCATGCAGCACGACACGCTGCGCCTGGCGAGCGACGATCCGACGTCGCCCGAGATCCCGATCGCCGTGCGGCTCACGGCGCGCGGAGCGCCGCACCTGGTGGCCTCGCACACCTGGCTCGACTTCGGCGTCCGCCCCCTTCGAGGCGATGCCGTGCGCATGCTCGGCGTGGCCAACGAAGGTGTGCAGTCGGCGCGCGTGCAGTCGGTGAGCGTGCTCGACGACGACTTCGAGGTGGACCCCGGCGGATTCGAGCTGCGTCCGGGAGAGGCGCGGTCGCTCGCAGTGCACTTCCGGCCGCATCGCGCGGGCGAGCAGCAGACGATCCTCTCGGTGACGAGCGACGATCCGCTGCATCCGCGCTCCGATGTGGCGCTCGCAGGCGAGGGCATCGAGCCGGCGCGGCTCGAGGTCTCCACGCCGGTCGTGCGGGGAGCCGCAGCCGTGGACCTGCTGCCCGGCGCCGAGCGCGATGTGCAGGTGATCACGCTCGCCAATCCGGGTGGGCTGCCGGCCGCGTGGAAGCTCTCGTCGCTCGCCGAGTCGCGGCCCCAGGCCGACGTGTCGGCGCGCGCACCGGGACTGCAGCCGGAGGCCCGCGGTGGCCCGGATGCCGCCGGCTATCGCTGGGTGTCGAGTGACGAGCCGGGTGCTCCGCGGTTCGAGTGGTGGGAGATCGAGGGCGTGGGCCAGCGGCTGTTCGGCGCTGCGGATGACTCGGTGCACGTCGGGGTCGCATTGCCATTCGCCTTCCCGCACTACGGTCGGGAGTTCGGCGGCGTGTCGGTGTGCACCAACGGCTGGCTCGCGTTCGAGAGTTCGGTGCCCTTGCGCGACGGTCGGCCACTGCCCGACCCTGCGGCGCCGCTCGGACTGATCGCACCCTTCTGGACCGACCTCGATGCACGCAACGCGGCCAACCAGGGCGGCGTCTACGCGCACGGCGACGACGAGCGCTTCGTCGTGGAGTGGAAGGACGTGCGCCGATTCGGCGGCTCGGAGCGCTACTTGTTCCAGGTCTGGTTGTGGCGCGATGGCCGCATCGACTTCCTCTACCAAGCGATGGGCGAGCCCCGATCGGGTGCCACGATCGGCATGCAGGATGCCGATGGGCTGCAGGGCCTCACGGTGGCGCACGGTACGGCGCTCGCGCGAGACAGCCTGCGCCTGTCGTTCCGCTCGGTCCCCGACTGGCTCGCGGCCTCTCGCACCCAAGGCGTGCTCCCGCCGGGAGGCACGGACACGCTGCAGGTCCGTCTCGAGGCCGAGGGGCTGTCGACCGGCCAGTGGGCCGGCGCCATGCGATTCGATCTCGCTCAGCAGGGGCAGGAGCCCGTCCTCCTGCCGTGCTCGCTCCAGGTGGGCGCTCGCGCCGCCACGGTGAGCGCCTCCGTACGCCGGCTGTTCGCCGCGTCGCAGACACCGTGGCTCACGCTCGATGTGGACGCGCCGCCACCCGGCGAGTCGCCGCTGCATGTCGACGGCGTCCAGCTCGCGCCCGACACCATGCTCGCGCAGCCGGGCGGCGGGTCCCGACTCCGCTTCGACGCGGCGCGCGTGCTGGCACAGCTCCCGGCAGGAGACCGCTCGCGTCCGCTCGCGTGGCGCGATGCGCAGGCGGGATGGCGGCGCGGCGAGTTCGCGCTGGAGCTGGTGAGGCTGCCGCTCGCGGTGAGCGGGTTCCCCGCAGAAGGAGAGGCGCCACCGGCGGACCGCGTGTCCGGCGAGCGCCTGACGCTCGAGTGGACC
>CADEFY010000241.1 GCA_902826705.1 uncultured bacterium | reverse complement strand
CCACGGCCCGAGCGGGCCACTCAACTCGACCAACACGCCTTCTTCGCCTTCCGCATCGAGCAGGTGCGTGTTGCGATTGAGCAGCCCCCAACTGTGCTCGCGGACTGCCGCAGGCGGGTCATTGGTGCCGAGCCGGAAGCCTCGGTAGTCCTTCAGCTCCGCCACGAGCGACCACGCACGCCACAGCACTCCGAGGCTGGCGTACATGGCGTGCGGCGTGTCGTCGCCGCGCCGCAGCGAGAAGCCATCGCCGAATCCGGCGCCCCGTTGGGCGTACTCGAACGTGGCCGGCACCGCCACTCCCGCAAGCCCGGTCGCGGCCGCCAGGTCGGCAGCCGCGAACGCCGAGCCCAGGTGCAGATCGGGCGCATCCCCGAACGAGAATCGGGTGAACGTGAGCCCGGCTCGCAGCGTGCGCGGCATGCGAAGTTCGGCCTGGCCGCCCTGCAGCACACCGGCGCGACGCAGTGCCCCCTGCGCCTCGCTTGCGGGGGACACCGTGCCATCGGTGGGAGCACCCGCGAATGCCCGCACGGCCAGGGGTCCCGCCGCCGTCTCGGCCAACACACCATCGACGTCTCGCGACGCGGCGTACCGTGTCCGAGTGCCCGACTCGTCGTAGATCACACCCGGCAGCTCGAACGAGCGGTGCACGAGCCCGTTGCCCAGGATGGTCTCGAAGTGACCCACACGCAGGAGCGAGGCCTCCTCCCGCCACTCCGCCCAACGCTGGGTGACCGCGTCGTAGGCCGCCGATCGGCCCTCGAGCGGCGAGTCATCCGAGGTGCGCTCCATCTCGTGGCGCACTCCCACGCTCCATGCGTCCTGCCGGTAGGCCGCAGTGAGCTGCGAGTAGACTGCCACGCGGTCGCGCGGCTGCAGGTAGAGCCGCTCCCCGGCCTGCGCGGAGAGCAGATGGGTCACGCTGAGCTGCGCCGCTGACGGAGTCGCTGTGCAGATCAAGAGCGCGGCGCAGCCCGCAGCACGCCTCAACGCGCCTCCTGCCGGACATCGGCGAGGAGCGCCTCGAGCGCGGTCCGCAGCGAATCCTCCTCCGCAGGGTGGAATCCGCTGTGCGTGCGGACGACCTGGCCCGAAGCGGAGATCAGGACGCTCGTCGGCACCGCCTGCACGCGGAATCGCCGTGCCAGCGCCCCGTCCTCGTCGATCACGATCGGGAAACCGAGCCCCAGGCGTGCGGCGAAGGGCCGCACACGCGCCCAGTTGCGCGGTCCATCGATGCTCACGCCCACGACGCTCACACCTCGCTCGCGGAACCGCTCGTGCAGACGCTGCACGGCGGGCAGCGAGTGCTCACATGGCCGGCACCACGTGGCCCAGAAATCGAGCAACACGGGGCCCTTGGCGAGCGAGTCATCCAGCGCGATCGCCGCACCGCTCACCGTTCGCAGCGAGCGGCCTGCGAATGGCGCGGGGTCGGCGCCGAGCGGAGCGGCGAGGGTCGAGACGCACAGGCCCAACAGCAGGGTGACGCCTGCCGCGCGAGCGGTCATCGCACGACGGCCAGTCGACGGCTCAGCAGGTCGCCGCCCACGCGCGCATGCACGAGATAGAGCCCGGCGGGCGCGAGCGATCCATCGGCGAGACGGCCGTCCCACGCCAGCGTCAACACGCCAGCGCCAGCTCCGGCGTCGTGGAGTCGCGCGATCGAACGCCCCGATGCATCGAGCACGTTCACGCGGACCGCATCGGCTGCGCGCGGCAAGGAGAGCGTGATCACGGCACCGGCGCGTGTCGGATTCGGCCCGGCCGAGAGCGAGAGCCCCCGCGGCGCGGCCGGCGGCACGTCGACGAATCCGGCGACGAGCGAGTCGACGGTGGCGCGGATCTCGTTCAGGTGGAATCGATTGCCATGCGGGTACTGCAGCGCGGCATGGTACCGCACGATGCCCTGCTTGTTGACCACCACGTAGTTGTCCCACGGGCCGTAGAGCGTCTCGACGTTGCCACCCGTAGCCGTGGCGCCGTTCAGCAGCAGCGGATACGAGGCGCCCGTCGAGTTGCGGAAGTTGTTCACGCCCGAGGCCGTGCCATTCCACATGTCCACGCCGATGACCTCGACCTCGCCCGGCGCGACGCTGGCGTAGTGGTCGTGGATCTGCTGCTCCACGCTCGGCCCGTCCGCCAGGCACACCGGGCAGTTGTAGCCGAACAGGAACAGCACGCGCACCTTGGAAGCGACCGGAGTGAGGCTGTAGCTGCCCCCGCCCAGCAGCGACTTGGTGAACGCCGGCGCGGGAGCGCCCACGGCGATCTGGCCATGCACGACGCAGGGCGCGGAGAGCAGACCGGCAAGGAGCATCGCGGCGATCAGGCGGCGAGGCGAGTGCATGGCGTCCTCCAGAGGGTACGGGGCGGGTCGTACCGCCCTTACGAGCCGACCGCGCCGTCGTGACAGCTCCCGGACGCAGCCTTGCAGGAAGCCCGCTGCGCGCTGGCCGTGGCGGGAGCGCTGCGCGCCGCGGCACCGGCGCCACGCTCGCGACGCGGCCGCGGCCGCATGTCGTTGTCCCGCCGTGCGGGAATAGCCTCGGCGGATCGGCGTAGGCCATGCGTGACGGGACCGATGGAGTCCCGCCGGAGCCGCAGGCCGAACCCAACCAGGAGATCGTCATGTCCACCCTCGTCACGCTGATCCAGCAGATGCGCGCCGCGCTCCAGTGGGCTGCGGCGCACCTCGCCCAGGTCCACACCGAGCCCGCGCTCGTGCCCGTGCGCGTGGCGCCACTCGCGCGCAAGATCGTACTGGCGGGTGCCGTCGCGGCCTCGCTCGGCGCAAGTGCGATGCCCGCCGCGGCCTCCTGGACGCGCGAGGACGTGTGGATGGACGGTCGGCTCGTCGACGTGCAGGTGCAGGTCGAGGGTCAGGCCGCGCCGCTCTATCTGGCGCCCGGCCGCTTCGACCGCCGCTATGTGCAGGCGCTCGAGGGGCAGCGCTACAGCCTGGTGCTGCGCAACAACAGCAGCCAGCGCGTCGGGGTGCTGATCGCGGTCGACGGGCTCAACGTGGTGAACGGCGAACGGTCGCGGCTCGCCTCAGGTGAGGCGATGTACGTGCTCGATCCCTACGAGCGCACCGTGATCCGCGGCTGGCGCACGTCGCTCGACCAGGTCCGCCGCTTCGTGTTCGTGGACGAGCAGCGCAGCTACGCCGAGCGCACCGGTCAGGCCAACTCCGACATGGGCTGGATCCGCGTGCTGGCGTTCCGTGAGCGGCGCATGCCGGTCGCACAGCCGTGGCTGCGTGACGAACCCCAGGTGCGCACCAAGGAGCGCGCCGAGCGCCAGTACGGCAACGCGCCGGCGCCGAGCGAAGCGGACGAGCTGCGTGCCGGTCGCGAGGACGACTCCGAGGCGGCGCCCCCCAGCGCGGGCAAGTCGCTGGACCGCCGTTCGGCGCAGCCCGAGTCCAAGGGCATGGCCGAGGGAGGCAACAGCTTCCCCGGCACGGGCTGGGGCGAGCGTACGCACGACCCCGTCAACCGCACGCACTTCATCGCCGAGCGCGTCGCGACCGACCGCCTGGTGCTGCGCTACGAGTACGCCTCGGCGCTGCGCGCCCTGGGCATCCGGATCGGCGTCGACCGCGACCGGCTGCGGGAGCGCGACGGCGACCTGGGCTTCGCGAAGCCGCCCAAGTGGTAGTGCAGCGATCCATCCGGTGACGACGAGGCCGGCGCTCCGCGAGGGGCGCCGGCCTCTCGCGTGTGAGACTCAGGCGCGCGCGGCCGCCGCGCGCAGTGCCAGGCACTCCTCGGCCGCGCGCATGCCGCTCGTCCACGCGCCCTCCAGGCCGGGCGCTCCGCCGAACGCATCGCCCGCCAGCACGAGCGCGCCGCCCTGCGGGTGGCGCAGCACCACGGGTGCGGTGAGCTGGTCGCCGATGCGCACGCGGCCGCTCGACCAGCGGTGCGGCTGCAGCCAACGCGGCTCGCTCGCCCAGTGGCCGAGCAGTTCAGCGGTCTCCCAGAGCAGGTCCCGTCCCCAGTCGAGCGGCGAGTCCTCGAGTCGCAGGCGCGCGAACCGCGGCCGGGCATGCACGACCAGCACGCGCTCCGCGGGCGCGTCGCGCTTGGCGGAGTCGTGCACGATCATCTGCACCATCGTGGTCTCGAACGGGTTCCACGCATCGAACCCCGGCTCCGGTGAGTCGGGCGCGTAGCCGGCGATCGCGGTCAGCACGGGCACGCACTCGATCGCGCGCAACCGCTCGAGCGTGCTCGCCGCATCGGGCCAGTCGGCCGCGAGGGGTTCGAGCAGGCGCAGGGTCTGGGCGAGCGAGGCCGCGAGCACCAGCACCGGCGACGACTGCCGCTCACCGCGCTCGTTCACCGTGTCGAACGCCGAAGCCGCGGGCGTGATCGCGATCACGCGCTGGCCCAGCCGCACGTCGAGCCCCTCGGCGAGCCGCTTGGGCAGGATCGACATGCCGCCCTGGATCGCCCACCGCGTGACGCCGACGCCGAAGGCGTCGGGCTGGCAGGCGAGCTGCGGCTCGCGCACGCGCTGCGGCCAGCCGGGCACGAGCCCGGGCAATGCCAGCCGGCGCATCGCCTCGAGGAACAGTGCGCCGGCGCCGTGCAGATACGGCGCGCCATGATCGACCGGTTGGTCGTCCACGCGCCGTGTGGCGCAGCGCCCACCCACGCCGCGCGAGCGCTCGAGCACCCGCACCGCGCAGCCGGCCTGCGCCAGCGTCCCGGCACAAGTGAGCCCCGCGATGCCGGCGCCCACGACGAGCACGTTCGGAGAGGATGCGGGCTGCAGCATGCGGGCTCGATACTACACCGCGCTTCTGCTACTGGTCCCGGGATGCGGACCCCTCCCGATCGCGAGCGCCGCCGCGCGCAGGACGCGTGGTGCTGGTACGACGTGGCCAACTCGGGGTTCCAGACCAGCGTCGTCTCGGCGATCCTGCCCCCCTTCTTCGCCTCCGTGGCCGGCCGCACCATGCCCTCGCACGAGGCCACCGCGCTCTGGGGCTACGCGAGCGCGGCGGCGCTGGCCGCGGCGGCAGTCCTCGCGCCACTCATCGGGGCCGCGGCCGACCAGCTCGGCCGCCGCAAGCCGCTGCTCAC
>CADEFY010000240.1 GCA_902826705.1 uncultured bacterium | reverse complement strand
CATCTGCTCGCGGGGATCCGCCGTCCCGCCGAACTGCGCACCCGGCTCGTGCGTGGGCTCGGCATCGCCGCAGCGGTCGGGCTGGCGTTCGGACTCGCGGGCTTCTTCAACCTGCCGTTGCGCGACTACGCGCAGTACAGCATCCGCGGCGGCGGCGAGGGAGGCGGCGCCGGGCTCGCCTACGCCACGCAATGGTCGATGGCGCCCTACGAGCTGCTGGCGGCCGTGGTGCCCGAGTGGGTCGGCTTCGGCGGCGCCACGTACTGGGGCGGCATGCCGTTCACCGACTACCCCAACGCATTCCTCGGGATCATCGCAGTGCTGTTGCTCGTGCCTGTCTTCGTCGCGGGCGGGCGGGTGCCGCTGCTCGGCCGCGTGTTCGCCGCCGCGCTCGCGGTACTCGCGCTGCTCGTGTCCTTCGGTTCATACGGCCCGGTGTACCGCTTCCTCTACGATCACCTGCCGCTCTTCAATCGCTTCCGGATCCCGGTCATGATCGTGATCCTGCTCCAACTCGCCGCGGGCCTCGGTGCGGCGTGGGGCTGGAGTGCCGTGCTCGATCGCGGCCCGCAAGGCGACAAGGGCGACTCGCGGTTGCCGAGGCTCTGGCTCGCGCTCGCGGCGGTCTCGGGTGTGCTGCTGCTGATGGGGCTGGCGGGAGGTGAGGGGTTCCGGAGCGGATACGTCGCCATGGCACTCGCATCCAAGCCCGGCTTCAGTCCTGAGGCGGCGAACGCGGCGTTCGCGGGGTTCGCGAGCGATCTGCCCAAGGTCGGGTTCCTCGCGCTCGCGCTCTCGCTGCTCTCGTGGGCGACGAGCCGCGGCAAGGTCCAGCCTCTCGCCGCGTCGATCGGCGTGCTCGCGCTGCTCCTCTTCGAACTCTGGCCCATCAGCGCCAGGATCATGCAGCCGGTGATCGGCGACCCGGTCGTCCGCTCCGAGGATCATGGGCGCGACGACGTGGTGCGATTCCTCGAGCAGCAGGGCAGCATGGGCACGTTCCGTGTCTTCGAGCCCGAGCGCTTCACGAGCAACCGACTCGCCACGTTCAAGCTCGCGCAGATCCACGGCTACCATCCGGCCAAGCCGCGGCTCTTCCAGGACCTCATCGAATCGCAGGCCCTGAGTGACACGCGCTGGCTGGCACTGCTCGATGTGCGGTTCATCGTGCTCAGTCAACCGCTTCAGAGTGTGCCGCCCTTCCTTCGCGAGGTGCATCGCAGCACGGCCGTGGTCTACGAGAACCTGGCGGTCCTGCCTCGGGCGACGCTCGTCGGTGAGTACGGCGTCGTGCCCGACACGGGACGTGCGGCGATCGACTCCGTGATGGCATCGGGCCGCGACCCCTCGCGATGGACCTGGCTCACCCGGGATCCCGGGATCCCCAGCGCCACGCTCACGGGCGGCAGCGCCGAGGTCCAGCGCTACACGCTGCACGAGGTGGCGGTGAAGGTGTCCACGCCCCAGCCCGCGCTGCTGCGCCTTGCGGACCTCTGGTATCCGGACTGGCGCGTCACGGTCGATGGCTCTGCGGCCGTGCTGCTCCGCGCGGATCACGCCCTGCGCGCCGTTGCGGTGCCCGCCGGCGAACATGAGGTCGTGTTCCGTTTCGAGTCCCCCGCCATCCGCCAGGGGCTCATGCTCTCGATCGCCAGCGCCGTACTGGTGCTCCTGTTGATCGCCGCGGGGTGGTGGCAGGGGCGCCGCCCGACCGCCGAAGCCGGGGGCGCGTGATGGAGAAGCTCGTCATCGTCCCGACTTACAACGAGCGCGAGAACATCACGCCGCTCCTCGACCGGTTGTTCGGCCTGCCGTTCGAGCTGCACGTGCTCGTGGTCGACGACGGCTCGCCCGACGGCACTGCGACCATCGTGCAGGAGCGTCAGAAGCTCGAGCCACGGCTGCACCTCCTCCAGCGACCGGGAAAGATGGGATTGGGCTCCGCGTACCGGGATGGGTTCCGGTACGCGCTCGACCACGGGGCCGAGTACATCTTCGAGATGGATGCCGACTTCTCGCACGACCCGGATGCGATCGGATCCTTCCTCGACGCGATCCAGGACGCCGACATCGTCCTGGGCTCGCGCTACATCCAGGGCGTGACCGTGGTGAACTGGCCCCTGAGCCGGCTCATCCTGTCCTACTCCGCCAATGTCTATTCGCGGCTCATCACCGGGCTTCCGCTCGCCGACGCGACCGGCGGGTTCAAGTGCTTCCGTCGCCGTGCGCTCGAGGGCATCCGGCTCGACCGGGTCAAGTCCGAGGGCTATGGCTTCCAGATCGAGATGTCGTTCCGCTGCTGGAAGCGCGGCTTCCGCATCAAGGAGATCCCGATCTTGTTCGTCGACCGTCGCGCCGGAGTGTCCAAGATGAGCCGGCGCATCATCTGGGAGGCGGCGGGGATGGTGTGGCACCTGCGCTGGCTCGACCTGACGGGAAGACTGGAGTGAGCCTCATGATCCGACCGCTTCGCGCCTTGTGGATCGCCTCGATCGCGCTCGCCTGTTCGGCTCCCGCAGCGCACGCCACGGGTGCGTGGACCTCGTACCTGCGTCCGGTCACTTGCAATGACCTGATCGCGACGCGCGACACGGTGTGGATGGCCACGGGTGAGGCGGGCATCGTGCGGTACCTTCGGGCGGAGGATCGCTTCGAGTCGATCGTGCGCGAGCCGGGGAGTCTGGCCAGCAATCAGGTCACGACGATGACGTTCGACCGGTCGGGCCGACTCTGGGCGGGCACTCCGGGCAAGGGTGTCAGCCGGCTCTCGGAGGACGGCGAGGACTGGTCGCTCGTCAACGCCTTCGACGGTCTGCCGTCCGACAGCGTGACCGTGCTGTTCGCCGACGGCGACACGGTATGGATCGGCACCACGCGCGGGATCGCGCTGTGGGATGGCCGCCAGATCGCAGGTACCGTCCCGGACCTGGGGACGCCGTCGCCCTTCGCCAACAACCTGGTCACGGGCATCGTCGTTCTGGGCGACACGTTGTTCGTCAGCACACCCACCGGCGTGTATCTGGCGCGACTCTCGCAGCAGCTCACCACGTGGTCGCTCGCGAACTCGGGGCTCGTCACACCCAACATCGTCGGACTCGTCACCGACCGCACGGAGGTGTTCGCCCTGGGCAACGGTGCGGCGCACCGGTGGAGCCGCGGCAGCGGAACATGGGGCGTGGCGGGCGGCAACGGCTCCTCGCGCCGGCTCCGCGCCGACGCCGGACGCATCCTCTCAGTCTCGACGCTCGGGGTGTTCCGCTGGGTGGGCGATGTGTGGCAGGCGGTGTCTGGCTCGCCGATCTCCGGCCCCACGGGCGATGGCGGGGTCGACATGACCATCGACGTCGATGGCGTCGTCTTCGCCGCACAGGCCGGCCAGCTGCTCGAGCAGGCCAGCCCCAGCTGGATCGCGCGGCGTCCTCCGGGTCCGGTCGGCAACGACATCGTGAACGTGCTGGTCGAAGGGGGGGATGTGTACGTGAACAGCCCCAACTTCGGCTTCAGCCGGCTGCGCGATGGCGTGTGGCGCAATTGGGAGATCACGACGCCGTGGTTCGGCGTCGACACCACCTTCCGCTTCGTCGGCTACCCGTACTCGCTTCAGGTGGACGGCTTCGGGCGCAAGTGGATCGGCTCATGGGACGCGTCGATGGCCCGGCTCGATGACTCGGGGCCGATCCCGAGCGTCGCCAACTACTTCATCCCCCTCGCCGCGCGCGACTCGCTCGCCAAGCACACGTACGGCTGGGCCTCCTGCATGGACAGCAGCGGCTATCTGTACTTCGGCCTCGACACGCCGGATCGTGGCGGCGTCGAGCCCGCGGGGATCGACGTGTACACGCCGGATGGCGACTGGCTCATCAACTATCGGACCGTGAGTACGGGGATCATCGACAACCAGGTCCGAGCACTGGCCGTCGACCGGAACGGTCGGCTCTGGGCGGGTTTCCCGTCTCTGGGCGTGGCACACGCCGACCTCGCGACGACGGGGCCCCAGCGACTGACGCTGCCGACGTTCACCTCGATGGGTGGGGAGTTCGCCTCGCTCGACATCTTCGGCATCGCCGCCTACGGCGACTCGATCTGGGTGCTCACGACCAGTTCCCTGCGGCGGATCCGTGCGAGCACCCAGTTCCCCGTCTCGCAGCTCGACATCCCCGCAGGGCCCGCGCCGCGTGGCGCCGTGCATCCGCTCGATGTCGCGGCGGACGGCAGCGTGTGGGTGGGCTCGGTGGATGGGGTGCGGCTCTATCCGCGAACGGGCGGGTTCCAGGACTTCAAGGTGGACAACTCGCCACTCGCCGACAACGAGGTGCGCACCGTGCGTGTGGACCGCGCGACGGGCGCGGTGTGGATCGCCACGGCGGCGGGCCTGCACCGCTACGACCCGGCCTACACGCCGCCGCCTGCGCCGCAGTTGCCTCGGCTCGAGTTCACGGCCTACCCCAACCCCGTCTCCACGTCGGGCGCGGGATTCCAGCTGCGCCTGCGCGGCAACGCCTCGACCTATGAGGGCGAGGTGATCGACCTGCGCGGCACCCGCGTGCGACGCTTCCGCGCGGACGGCGAGAACCGCATCGTCTGGGACGGTCGCGACGAGGACGGCCGCCTCGTGCCCGCTGGGATCTACTTCCTGCGCGCGCGCGGGGATGGCGCGGAGGCAGCCAAGCGCGTCGTGGTCCTGCGCTGAGCGCAGTGGACGTGGGCCCCGGGCCGATCCGCTGGAGCGACGCGCCACCCGAGGGCTGGCGTGCGCTGCTCGAATCCGATCCCGGCGCCGCGCCCTCGCTGCACCCGGAGGTCGTGCGCGCGCTGGCCACCGCGCTCCCGGGCATGCGCGCCGCGTACTGTCTCGTCGAACGCGACGGTGTGCTGATCGGCGGTGCGCCGGCGATCGTCGAGCGTCGCGCGAGCGCCGAGTGGCTGCATGCGCTGCCTATGATGCTCTCGGCGGCGCCGCTCGCGCGAGCGGGCGAGCACGCAGCCGTCGATCTCGCGGTCGCCGCGGCATTCGCCGAGCGCGTACGCGACGCGGGCATGGCCGGCGGGGAATGGGCGTGCTTCCGGCCCGCAGGTACTCCGGTCGACGAGGCGGCGCTCGCCACCGTCCCGGGGGA
>CADEFY010000239.1 GCA_902826705.1 uncultured bacterium | reverse complement strand
CTGCAGGGCCCGCTGTCGGGGCTGTCAGACGAGCGCCGGGTCGAGCCGGCGCTCGTCGAGCACGAGGCCCTCGCCGAGCCGGGCGTACTCGAGGTGCACGACGTGCGCAGTCGTGGGCCGCTCGACGACATCCATGTCGACCTGCACGTGCTCGTGGACCCGGCCACGCCGATCGAAGCGGCTCACGCGGTCGGCCACCGCGTCGAGGCGCGCCTGCGCGCACGTTGGCCGGGGTTCACCGACGTCGTCGTGCACGTGGAACCGGCGCTCGAGCAGGAGCGCGCGCGTTCAGGTGGCGGGCGGCGCTCCGCGGGCTAGCGCCCGGCGGGGGCGCGTGACATCAGCTCACGCACTGCATCGGCCAACTGCGGTAACTGCTTGTCGAAGAAGTGGGTTGCGCCCTCGACCTCGACCAGGGTCCGAGGCGGCGCCCAGGTGGGGAGCACGCGCATCAGGTTGGCCGGTGGGCACGTCACGTCGGCGGTGCCCTGCACGATGCGCTTGGGCACGGGACTCGTCTGCATCTCCTCGAACGCCTGCGTGTGCACGGGCGGCGCCACCATGAGCAGCTGCTCGACCGCCGGCTCGCTCGCGGCGAGCCGCGATGCGACCCAGGAGCCGAACGAGAACCCGGCGACCCACTGCCGCGCGCCCGGATGCCGCGCGGCCAGCCACCGCAGCGCCACGTGCGCGTCCGCCAGCTCGCCGATGCCACGGTCGTGCGTGCCCGCCGACTTGCCGACGCCGCGGAAGTTGAACCGCAGCACGGCCGCGCCCATCGAGAAGAGCGTCGACGCGACGCGATGCGCCACCTTGTTGTGCAGAGTGCCGCCGTAGAGCGGGTGCGGATGCAGCACCACGGCGATCACGTCGTGCGGCGTCTCACCGCGCTCCTGCAGCAGCGCCTCGATCGGTCCCGCCGGACCCTCGAGCATCAGGGGGATCAGCCGCGGGGTCGGCTCGGGTGACTCGCTCATCGCTTCGCGGCGGCGAAGCGCGCCTGCAGGCGCTCGTGCAGCGCGGCGTCCGACGTGGCGTAGTTGAGGCCCTTGCCGTCACCCATCACCAGGATCGTCTGCGTATCGGCCATCCACTCCTCGAGGCCGAGCGGCAGCCCGTCGGCGAAGTCGATCAGATCGGTGGTGATGCGGCCGGGGAACGGCTCGAACTCGTCATCCCACTGCCGGGACAGCAGCACCTCGTCAGAACCGCTGAGCAGCCCGACCGACGAGAAGCGCTCGAGTTCACCCGGATCGAGCAGCAGCGCCCCGCGGTGCTCGGTGGGCCGGATGCCCTCGGCGCGCAGGCGCCGTCGCGTGGCCGGCTCCTCTCCCGGCCGGTCGACGCCCTCGAGCACGGGGATGGCGGCGAGTTCGAAGTCGGGCAGGAGGTCGCCGGCGTCGACGACCTCGGCGATGCTGGCGCGCAGCCGGCCGAAGTGCAGGGTCCTGCTCAAGGGATCTCCCGGGTGGGCGTGGGGGCGTCCGAGTGGAACGGCATGATAGGAGCGCCCCGGCGGTGAGGCCAGCTTGCGGGGGTGCCGCGAGCGCCCCAGCATGCGCCGCCATGACCGCCCCCCGCCTGCGGGCCCGCCGCGTGTGAACACGCCCACGCCCGACCCCCGCGACGATGCCGCCATCGAGTTCGTGCTCGAGCTGGGACGCTCGCTGCACGCACTCGGCTATCCCTCGCACTGGCTCGAGGAGGCGCTGACCGAGAGCGCGCAGCAGCTCGGGCTCACGGGGCAGTTCTTCGTCACGCCCACGTCGATCTTCGCGGCCTTCGGCGAGGGCCGTGCCCAGCACACGCACCTGCTGCGGCTCGAGGGCAGCGACCAGCAGCTCGAGCGCCTCACGCGCGTACTCGCCTGCGCACGCGAGGTCGTGGCGCACGAGCGCACACCGGCATCGGGCACCGCGCGCCTGCGCGAGCTGGCGGCCGCGCGACCGCGCTACGGCGCGACCGCCACGGCGGCCGCGTTCGCGCTCTCGGGCGCCGCCGCCTGCCGGTTCCTGGGCGGCGGACTGCGCGAAGTGGGGGCCGCGGCGGTCCTGGGCGCCCTGTTCGCCTTCGGCTCGGCGCTCGCCGCGCGACGTGCCGGGCTCGGACGCGTGCTGCCGGCGCTCGCCTCGTTCGTGATCTCGGCGATCGCGGCTTGGGCGGGCCGGCTGCTCGGGTTCAACGACGCGGTGAGCGCGCTCGCGGCCCTGCTGATCCTGCTTCCCGGGCTCTCGATCACCGCGGCCATGGCCGAACTCTCGAGCCAGCACCTCGTGAGCGGAACGTCGCGGATCCTCGGCGCGTTCACCCAGATGCTGGCTGTCGCGTTCGGTGTGGCGATGGGTGCGCGTGTGATCGAGATGGCGATGGGCGTGCCGATCGCAGTCACCCCTGCGCCACTACCGCTCTGGACCGAGGCCGTGGCGCTGCTCGTCGCACCGCTGTCGTTCACCGTGCTCATGCGCGCGGCGCCAGCCGACTACCCGTGGATCCTCGGCGTCGGCACTGCGGCCCATGTCGTGGGCCGACTGGTGGCGCCGCCGCTCGGCGCCGAGCTGGCAGCGTTTCTCGCCGCACTCACCGCGGGGCTGCTGTCGCACCTGATCGCGCGCGTGCGGTTCACGCCCGCGGCCGTCACGCTGGTGCCCAGCCTGCTGCTGCTCGTGCCGGGCAGCATCGGATTCCGCGGGCTGACCATGATGATCGACCGCGACATCATGAGCGGCGTCGAGGGCGCGTTCCGCATGTTGCTGATCGCGAGCGCGCTCGTGGCGGGCATCCTGCTCGCCTCGGCGCTCGTGCCCTCGTCAGGACTGCGCGGCCGCGCGCGTCACTGAAGCGCGGGCGGCATCACGCCGCGCGACTCGGCGACCAGCCGCCGCTGCCGCCAGGCGCGCGTCACCACGCCGTGGCGCGGCGAGAACAGCGCAGCGAGCGCGAACAGCAGGCCGATGGCCAGCGCCATGCAGCCTGCGATCGACGCATCGAGCGCATGTGCCAGCAGGTAGCCGAGCACCGAGGCCACTGCTCCCACCGCGACGGCGAGCGGCACCATGCGGGCGAGCCGGTCCGTGAGCAGGAACGCCGTGGCCGCCGGGCCCACGAGCATGGCCACCACGAGGATCGCGCCCACGCTCTCGAACGCGGCGACCGTCGTGAGCGAGGTGGCGGCCATCAGCGCCACATGCATGCCGACGACGGGCAGTCCGAGCGACGCGGCGAGCTCGGGATCGAACGCGCAGAGTCGCAGCTCCTTCCATGCGACGGTCACCCAGACGACATTGAGTGCGAACACGCCGCCCATCACCCAGATCGCACGCGGACCCATCGACCTGCCGTCGGCCAGCAGCCAGTGGTCGAGCGGCACATACGCGATCTCGCCGTAGAGCACGCACTCCTGATCGAGGTCGACCTGGCCGGCGAAGGCCGAGATCAGGATCACTCCGATCGCGAACAGCCACGTGAAGGTGACGCCGATCGCGGCGTCCTGCTGAACCCGCCCGGTGCGGTGGAGCCAGTCGGTGAGCCCTGCGGTCACCAACCCGAGCGCTCCAGCGCCGAGCAGCATCGGCACCGGATCGCGGCTCGACGTGAGCAGGAACGCCATCGCGATCCCCGGCAGCACGGCATGACTGATGGCATCTCCCAGCATCGCCAGCCGCCGCAGCAGGAGGAAGCTCCCGACGATGCCGCACGACCCCGCCGCGAGCGCTCCCGCGAGCATGATCCACCCCGCCTCGTTCATCGCCCCGGCTCCGCAGCCGGGATCGCGCGCCCGTGCGGGTCGCGCTCCGGCGTGGCGAGCGTCGCCTCGAGCTGCGCGGCGAGTTCCGGCGTGAGCAGGTGCTCCATCGTCTCGGCCTCCTCATGCACATGGTCGGCCGGCAGATGCAGACGCTCTGCCAGGTACAGTTCCCACAGGCGGTGCAGGCGCACGATCTGCTCGGCGCGTGTCCGGCCCGGCGGCGTCAGCCGCCATGCGTCGCCTTCGGGTTCGACCCAACCCTGCCGCCGGAGCGCTCGCATCGTGCGCTCGGCGACCAACCGCGAGAGCCCGCGGGTGGTCGCGAGCCGTCCGGCGGGGTGAGGCACACGCCAGTCCCCTTCGGCTTCCCCGAACCGCCAGAAGCTCGCGAGCGCGTTCTCCTCGGTCGTGCGCGCGACCAGTCGCCGACGCCGCCATGCGCGCGCCACCACGCCGCGCCGGGGGGCGAAGAGGAGCGAGATGCCGAAGATCGTCGTGATGGCCACCACGGTCCATGGCCCGGTCGGCATGCGCGGCGCCAGCAGGCTCACCGAGGCGCCGAGCACTCCCGACACCGCGCCGAAGAGCGCAGCGAGCAGCAGCATGCGCGGCAGACGGTCGGTCCAGAATCGCGCTGCCGCGCCGGGCGTGACGAGCAGCGCCGCCATCAGCACGACGCCCACGAGCTGCAGCCCCACCGTGACCGTGAGCGTGATGAGCGTCGCGAGCAGCCCCTCCAGCACGCCCACCGGCCAGCCGAGCGCACGCGCGAATCCCTCGTCGAAGCTCAGGAGCTGGAACTCCTTGAACGCGACGAGCACCGCAGCGAGCAGCGCCAGCGTCACACCAGTGAGCACCCACACGTCGGATTGCACCAACGACGCCGCCTGTCCGAACAGGAACTTGTCGAGCCCGGCCTGCGCCGCCGCGCCGGTGCGCTGGATGCGCGTCAGCAGCACGATGCCGGCACCGAAGAACACCGAGAGCACCAGCGCCAGCGCGGCATCCTCGCGGATGCGCGTGTGCTGGGTGATCGCCCGCACCGTGCGCGTGCCGAGCCAGCCGGTGACCGACGCGCCGGTCAGCAGCACGAGCGGGTGCTTGCTGCCGGTGGCGAGGAACGCGAGACACACGCCCGGCAGCGTCGCATGCGCCAGCGCATCGCCCAGAAGCGCCTGGCGGCGCAGCAGCGCGAAGGTGCCGATCGTCCCCGCCCCGGCGCCGAGCAACAGCGAACCCAGCAGCACCGCACGCACATTGGCATCGGTGAGCAGATGCGCGAACGCGACGAGCGGGGTCTCGTTCATGTCGGTTGCCCGCTCTGGGCGCGGCGCACGGCCTCGCCGACATCCGCGAGCAGCGACAGCCGGCCGCCATACGTG
>CADEFY010000238.1 GCA_902826705.1 uncultured bacterium | reverse complement strand
AGGCGATCGGCGCGATCAGCGCCGCCCCATGGGGCAGCGCGAGCATCCTGCCGATCTCCATGATGTACATCCTCATGATGGGCCGGGAGGGCCTGACCGAGGCGACCAAGGTCGCGATCCTCAACGCCAACTACATCGCCAAGCGCCTCGAACCGTACTACCCGGTGCTCTACAAGGGCGCCAGCGGCACCATCGCGCACGAGTGCATCCTGGATCCGCGCGGACTCAAGGCGGCCACGGGCGTCGAGGTGGAGGACATCGCCAAGCGGCTCATGGACTACGGATTCCATGCGCCCACGATCTCGTTCCCGGTGGCCGGCACGCTCATGATCGAGCCCACCGAGAGCGAGTCGTTGGCCGAGCTCGACCGCTTCATCGACGCGTTGATCGCGATCCGGGCCGAGATCGATGCGATCGCCGGCGGGAAGTGGCCCAAGGACGACAATCCGCTCAAGCACGCACCGCACACGATGGAGGTGGTGGTGAGCGACGCGTGGTCCCGCAGTTACAGCCGCGAGCAGGCGGCGTTCCCGCTGCCGTGGGTGCGCGAGCGCAAGTTCTGGCCGTCGGTGAGCCGCGTCGACAGTGCATACGGTGACCGCAACCTGGTCTGCTCGTGTCCGCCGATCGAGGAGTACGTCTCGGCCTGAGTCTCGTGCGCCGGCCGCCGCGCTCAGCGCGCGAGCGGCTGGTGCGCGGGCACGAGCGTCAGCTCCACCGGCATGCCGGGACCGCGGATGACGATCTGCAGACTGTCGCGCGTCAGGCTCACCAGGTCCACCGGATAGGCGCGCGACTCCTCCACCATGGTGAGCGCGCCGCCTCGGTAGCTCCACGTGCCGAACGCCGGCGCCCCGGTGCTCGAGGCGAGCACGAGCGTGCTGTCCTCGAGGAACGTGTAGAGCATGCCGGGTGCCACGCTCGAGGAACGGCTCACCCGCCAGACCACGTTGACGAAGTCGGGGGCGTCGGTGGGATCCGTGGCCGTGGCCGGCGTGGCTGCAGGTTCGGGGCGCGAACAGCCCGCGAGCATCAGGGCCAGCGCGGCGGCCGCGACCGGGGCGAGACGAGAGCGGTGGATCATGTGAGGCCTCCTTACGAGGGTTGCGCGCTCGCATCCTAGCGCTTCGAGCACGCGCAGTCCGGCCTTCCGCACCACACGCGCGTCGACCATACTCGGCACATGCGCTCCCCGGTCTGGTCCTGGCTCCCCGTCCCCGCGATGGTCGCGTTGGCGCTGCTGCCCACTCCCGCGCGCGCCCACCATGACTCGGCCGAGACGCGCGCCCAGGCGGCGGAGCGCGGCGGCTGGGATGCCATCGCGCGAGCCCTCGCCGAGGCCGAGGCGCTGCGCGACGAGGATGACGCGGCCTCGGCCCGGCGCTGGTTCGAGGTGGCCCGAGCCCTCGATGCCGGCGATCCGCGCGTGGCCGCGTTCGCCGCGCAGCTCGCGTTCGATGCGAGCCGCATGCGCGAAGCCGACTCGTTGGCGTCGATCGCCCTCGCGGCGCTGCCCGATGCACTGGGTCCACTGCTCACACGAGCCCGCGCCCGCGCGCGGCTGGGCGATGCGCGCGGCGTGCTCGCCGACCTCGACCATGCGGTCACGATCGACCCGAGCCGTGCCGAGGAGCACGTGATCGAGCGGGCGCAGACCGGGTGGGAACTGATCGGTGCGGCCGGGGCGCTCGACGCGCTCGAGACTCAGACCGCCGGGGCCCCGTGGACTCCGGCGCGGCGGGCGCTGGCGGCACGACTCGAGCGCGAGCTGGGGCGCGAGCCGCGCGTACGCGCGGGCCACGCGCCTGCCGAGCCGACGGTCGCGATCGGGCGTCCGGTCACGCGCACGGCCGCCACGGCCGCGACGGACACGGTGATCCGTCTCGGTGCGACGTGGCGCTGGTTCGCCGGGCCTGCGGCGCCCACCGGCGCATGGACCACCCTCGGCTACGACGACGGCGCTTGGGCCGCGGGCCCAGCGCCGCTCGGGTACGGCGAAGCGCGCATCGCCACCCCCGTGCCCTATGGCGGCAACGCCGCCGACCGCTGGGTCACCACCTACCTGCGCCATCGCTTCACTCGCAGTGCGGCGACGGCGGTCACCGCGGCCCTGCTGCAGGCGGACTACGACGACGGCTTCGTCGCGTACCTCAACGGCGTCGAGGTGGCGCGCCGGGGGCTGCCGCTGGGGCCGGTCGCATGGGAGTCGCTCGCGGTCAACCACGAATCGGGCACGTTCGAGACGATCCCTCTGTCGGATCCCTCGGCCGTTCAACCCGGTGACAACGTCCTCGTGATCGAACTGCACCAGCAGTCGCCGAGCAGCTCCGACCTGCTGTGGGATGCCCGCCTCGCGCTCGATACCGTGACGGTCCGGCGTACGCGAGGTCCCTATCTGCAGAGCGCCTCGCCCACGGCGATCTCGATCCGCTGGCGCACGTCGATCCCGGTGGTGGGACGCGTCTCGCTGGGACCCGCGGGCGGACCCTACACGCTCGAGTTCGACGAGCTGCAAGCACGCACCGAACACGAGGTGCGCGTCACCGGCCTCTCACCCGAGACGGCGTACGCCTACGCCGTGCACGCGGCGTTCGAGGCGCCGGAACCGGTCTCCGCGGCGCGCACGTTCCGCACGCCACCACTGCCCGGCTCCGATCGCCCCGTGCGGATCTGGACGATCGGCGACTCGGGCTACAACACGCTCGGCGGACGGCAGGTGCGGGACGCCTACCTCACCTGGGCCGGCGCCGCACGCGAGGACCTGTGGCTCATGCTCGGGGACAACGCCTATGTGGCCGGCACCGATGCCGAGTACCAATCAGGACTGTTCGACCAGTACCCGCTCACCTTGTCGCGCAGCCCGCTGTGGAGCACCCGCGGGAACCACGACCAGCTCTACTCGGGTGTCCACAACGACTACTACGACCTCTTCACGCTGCCGACATCGGGCGAGTGCGGCGGGGAACCCTCGGGGACCGAGGCGTGGTACTCGTTCGACTGGGGGCCGGTGCACTTCGTGTGCCTCGACTCCGAGGGCAGCAGCCGCACGCTCGCGAGCCCCATGCTGCAGTGGCTGCGCGCCGACCTCGCCGCCACCACGCAGCCGTGGGTGGTCGGCTTCTGGCATCACCCGCCGTACACCAAGGGCTCGCACGACTCGGACGACCCGGTGGACAGCGGCGGCCGCATGCGCGACATGCGCACCAACGTGCTGCCGGTGCTGGACAGCCTCGGGGTCGACCTGGTGCTCACCGGCCACAGCCACTCGTATGAGCGCTCGTCGCTGATCGCCGGGCACTACGGCACGTCGGCCACGCTCACCGCGGCGATGCAGGTGGACAGCGGTGACGGCCGTCCGGACGGCGACGGCGCGTACCTCAAGAGCCCGGGCCCCCTGCAGGCCGACGAGGGCACGGTGTACACCGTGAACGGCAGCGCATGTCAGATCTCGGGCGGTACGCTGGACCACCCCGCCATGATCACCTCGCTCAACGTGCTCGGCTCCATGGTGATCGACGTGGCCGGCGAGCGGCTCGATGCCCGGTTCATCGACCACACGGGTGCGGTGCGCGACAGTTTCACGATCCTCAAGACCACACAGCTCTCGACGCCGGGATCCCCTGGCGAGTCGTCGCTTTCACTCGAGCCCGCGCGGCCGATGCCGTTCCGCTCCCGCACGGACCTCGCGTTCACGATGGCGCGCGCCGGGCATGCCACGCTGGCGGTGTTCGACGTGAGCGGCCGGCGCGTGCGCGTGCTGGTCGATGGCACACGCGCGGCGGGTCCGCAGCGCGTGACGTGGGACGGCCGCGATGCACGCGGCGCACGGCTGCCGGCGGGCGCCTATCTGGTCCGACTCCAAGCGGGCGGCGAACAGCGCACGCAGCGACTGGTGCGGTTGCCCTGAGCTACGCCCGCCGCGCGAGGAACACCGCGTAGCCCGGCTCGCCGTGCTGCGGCGTGCGGCCCTGTTCGTCGATCTGGGCGCCGGCCTGCATGAGCCACTCGCGGTACGTGGCGGCGCCCGCATGCGCGTAGAACATGGCCACGTCGCGCACCCCGCGCCAGTGCTGCTCGATGCCGGTCCAGGGCTCCTGGCCCGCCGTCAAGAGCAGCGTGCCGCCGGGCACGAGCGCATCCCGCATGCGCCGCACCAGGGCCGGTTGATCGGCGAGCGGTACGTTGATGATCGAGTGGAACGCCACGACACCGTCGTAGCGCGACTCGCCGAGCGGCGCCTCGGTCATGTCGGCACACTCGAAGTGCGCCGACGGCACCAGCACCCGCGCGCGTTCGACCTGCACCGCCGAGAGGTCCATGCCCGTCACGACGAAGCCGCGCCGGGCCAGCTCCCGCGCCACCGGGAGTCCGTTGCCGCACCCCAGGTCGAGCACGCGCGCACCCCGCGGCAGTCGTGCGATGAACCGCTCGAGCCAGTACTGGTAGGCGGAGCCCGCGTACTCGAACGTGTCGCCGCGGTACGCCTGCGAGGCGCGGTCGTAGCCGTCGCGCACGAGGCGCCGCGCCGCTGCCGCGCGCTCGGGCCGCTCGTCGGCGTCGCGCGGGTCGTTCAATCCGCGCCCGACCCCTCGAGGTAGCGCCGCACTGCCTCCCCTTCGCGCTCCCGAAGCCCGAGGCAGTCGAACACCATGTCGCGCGTCTGTGCCATGGTCTGGTCCATGCCGGAGACGAAGCGCTGCGGATCCGACAGGAACGCCTGCATGCGCTCGAACGCCTCCTTGGTGCAGCCGCCCCCCAGCATCATGGGCGCGAAGCGCAGGGCCGGAGGCGGCACCTTCTGCGAGAACGGCGTGTAGTGCTCGTACATCCACTCGCGCAGCCGGTGCCCCGCCGCCTCGTCCTTGCCCTGCCAGCCCGACATGATCTGGAACCCCTCCGTGGGCCGCACGGCGTCGTCGAGCAGATAGTCCAGTGCGCGCCGCTCGAGCACGGGATCCTGGAATGCCCCGAGCGTGGACAGGTAGCGGCGACGCAGTGCGGGCACCGTGGCGGCCTGCGCGCGCCGCTGCATCTCCTCGAACAGCGCCGCGTCACCGCGGCTCACCGCGATCGCGAGCACATCGTCCACGAGCCCCGGGTCCACCGCGCTCGAGTCGGCCAGGTAGCG
>CADEFY010000237.1 GCA_902826705.1 uncultured bacterium | reverse complement strand
ACTCCGCCTCGCGCGCGCGCGTCATCGCCGGCGAGCCCGCACGCGCGTCAGGTGCGAGGCCCCGCTCGTGCGCGAGCGTGTCGCGCGCCGTGTCGGCCAGCGGCCGCGTGCGAAGGCCCGCCGCGTGCGCGCGGCGCAGGTCCGGCGCATGCAGCGCCGACTCGCTCGCCGGGAGCCAGATGGGCAACTCGGACCACGGCTGGACTCCGCGCTCGAGCAGGAACGCCTCGTCCACCCAGATCAGTCGAGCCGTCGAGCCGACCGCGTGCGCGATGCCCTCGAGCAGGCCGCGCATCGTGCCGGGCGCCTCGGGCCCCGTGGCCTGCCACGTCCCCGGTTCCCCCGCCTCGAGCCGACCGAAGAAGAACGCGCCCAGGTCGCGGACGTCGATCCACGTGGCGGGGGCCTCGGGCGGACCGGGCGCCAGCACGTCGCCGCCCTCGGCGAGGCGGCGCACCCAGTAGGTGAAGCGGTCCATGTAGTCGCCGGGCCCGACCACGAGCCCGGGACGCACGATGATCGCCCCGTCGCCGTGGACCTCGCGCACCACGCGCTCGCAGGCTGCCTTGAGGCCGCCGTAGGTGTCCCCATCGATCACCTCGGTGGCGGGGTCCGTGAGACCGCGCAGCGGGGCATCCTCGTCGTAGCCGGCGACGATCGGATCGGCGACCACCGAGATCGAGGAGACGAACAGGTAGTGCCGCACCCGGCCGCGGAGCGACTCGGCCGACTGGCGCACCACGCGCGGCACGTAGCCGCACAGGTCGAGCGCGCCGTCCCACGCGGCGTCCCCGAGCGCCTCGAGCCCGCCGTCGCGGTCGCCGATCACCTCGCGCGCACCGGGGAACAACCCGCGCGCCAGCCGGCCGCGATGGAACAGCGTCACGTCGTGCCCGCGCGAGAGGGCGGCTTCCACGGCATGGCGGCCGAGGAAGCGCGTCCCTCCCAACACGAGCAGTCGCATGGGCTAGGGCTAGGGCTTCGGCTTGGCGAAGGCGTCCGGTGGGATCGTCGGATCCAACTTCACCGCCGTCACCTTGCCGTCCATGAACGGCTTGCCGTCGCGCGTCATCTTGAGCGTGTGCGGGTAGCGCAGCGCCCCCACGGGCTTCCAATCCTGGTACAACTGCACGACTCGCGCCGGGCCCATCTGCGCGTTGTCATCCTGCATCGCCATGCCCGCAAGCGTGCCCTTGGCGTCGAAGAGCAGCACGAGGTCCTGCGACTTGGCGCCGCTCACGACCGCGACATCGTACGCCACGCCGTCGATGGTCTCCTTCTCCGGCGCCGCCACGAGCTCGACCGATGCATCCGAGAACAGGCGCCACAGCGAACGCTCCCAGTCCTTGGCGGACTCCTCGGCGGCCTTGGGGTTGTCCTGCACCTGTCCCATGCCGGCCATCCAGCCCGACTTGCCGTCGAAGCCGGACTTCATCTCGCCGAACGGCAGCTTCTGGACCGTCACCTGCTTGTCGGGGAACTGCGACAGCTCCTGCACCGTGAGCCCGAGCGATTGCCCCTGGACCGACACCGTGGCCTCGGTGGTGACTTCAGCCGCCTTGACCGCGCTCCACGCGGCGCGCCCACCGGCGGCGGTGACGGCCGCCTCCAGCCAGGCACGCGCCTTCGCGCGCGACTCGGGCGTGGCCGCGATGCCGCCCGTCTTGGAGGGCGGCGGCGGGATCGACACATCCACGCGCTCGAGCGGCAGGCCGACGCTGGCCAGCGGACGGTCGAAGTCGGCCTCCTTGCCCACCAGCACGACCACCTGCTGCGAGGGCGTGATCTTGCGCTTGGCGGCCGCCAACACGTCATCGGCGGTGAGCGACTCGAGCGACTTCTGGTAACGCGCCAGGAAGTCCTGCGGATAGCCGATCGCCTCGTAGAACGCGGCCCGGAACAGCGTCTGGCTCGCATCCTCGAAGTTGAACACGAACGCGTTCACCACGGCGGACTTGGCCACGTCCATCTCGGCGGCCGAGAACGGCGCCTCGGTGACCTTGCGCACCTCCTCGCGCACCAGGTCGAGCGCGACCATGGTGCTCTCGCCCTTGGTGAGCGAGTACGCGAGGAACACGCCGGGGCGCTGGTAGTCGACACCGGCGCTGGCGCCCGTGCCGTAGGCGAGCCCGCGCTGAGTACGGATGCGGCTGAACATGCGCGAGCTGAACCCGCCACCGAGCCCCTGCTCGAGCACCTGCAGCGCGGCGTAGTCCGGGTCGTCGGCGCGGATGCTGGGCTGCGCGACGACGATGCCCGTCTGCGTCACGTCGTCCTTGGGGGCGAACACCAGCTTGGACTCCGCCTTGGCGGGGGTCGGCGGCAGCACGGGGGCCGGCGTACCGCTCTTCTTCCAGTCGCCGAAGCGCGCCGTGAGCTGCTTCTTGAGCGCCGCGCTGTTGAAGTCGCCATGCACCGCCAACACCAGCCGCTCGGGCACGAAGACCTTGGCATGCAGCGCGCGACAGTCCGCCGCCGCGATCGGCTCGATCGACGCGTACTCGGGCTGCCTGGCCCACGGGCTGTCCTTGCCGTACACCGCTTGTGGCGCCACGCGCATGAGGACGCTGAGCATCTCGTCATTGCGGCCCGCGATCGCACGGCGCAGGCCCACCTTGGCCAGCTCGATCTTGTCGTCGGGGAATGCCGGAGTGCGCAGCACCCCGCTCCACAGCTCGAGCACCTCGTCGAGGTTCTCCGTGAGACTGCGGAATCCGCTCGTGGCCAGGTCCGCGCCGATGCCGGTGCTGATGCTGGCGCCGATCGCGGCGAGTCGGTCGTCGAGGTAGTCGCCGCTGCGGGCGGCCGTACCACCTGAGCGCATCACCTCGCCCGTGAGCCCGCCGAGTCCCGCGCGATCCGCGGGGATGAATGCCGGGCTCGTCCTGACGTAGGCCGTTCCACTCACCACCGGCAGCGCGTGGTCCTCGAGCAGGTACACGACGATGCCGTTGGGCAGTGTGAAGCGCTCGGGCTTGACCTCGGCGACTCGTCCGATCGGCGGTGAGGCGATGCGCTTGGGGTCGTAGATCGACTTGTCCACTGCAGCGTGCAGTGGCGCGGCCGCACTGAGCAGCGCAGCGGCGAGGAACAGACGGGCGGCGCGCATCAGCGGCCTCCTTCGGCGGCGGGGGCCTGGGCGGGCGGTGGGACCATCATGGCCACGATGCGGTTCTTCTTGGTGACTGCGCCCTTGAGCGCGGTGGTGAGCTGCTCGGGTGTGAGCGACAGCACGCGCTCGGTCTCGCGGAAGAACTCACGCCAATCGCCGTAGAGCGACTGCGCCTGCGCCAGTTCGCCAGCGAGCGAGGCGTTGTCATCGACGGCGGCGATCTTCGCCGCGCGCACGCGCACCTTGTAGCCGTCGAGCTCCGCCTGGGTGATGGGCTCCGTGGACATCGCCTGGTCGAGCACGCCGTACGCCGCCTGTTCGAGCGCCTGCGGCTCGGTGCCCGTGGCGGGGAACATGAACAGACCGAACAGGTTGGGATAGCGCTCGCCGGGGAAGCCGGTGAACGCCTGCGCCACGGTCGCGATCTTGCGCTCCTTGACGAGCGACTTCTGCAGGCGGCTCCAGGCGCCACCGCCGAGGATGTCGGCCGCCGCCTTGAACGCGGGGTAACTCGGATCGGAGGCCGCCGGGATGTGCCAGCCCACCATGATCGCGGGCTGCGCCTTGTCCTCGATCGTCACGCGGCGCTCGCCGATCTGCTCGGGCTCGACCGTGTCCAGCGGGCCCGGTGCCGGCGCGTCGGAGAGCGGGGCGAAGTACTGCTCGGCCAGTCGCTTGACCTCTGCCAGCTTGACGTCGCCCACGAGCACGACCGTCATGTTCTTGGCCACATAGTTGGTGCGGAAGAACTCCTCACCCTCGGTGCGGCTGAACGTGCGCAGGTCGCTGGCATGTCCGATGCCGCCGAACCCGTACGGGTGGGCGTTGAATGCGGTGGTGATGAACTCGTAGAACAGGCGCCCGATCGGCGAGGACTCGATGCGCATGCGGCGCTCCTCGATCACGACGTCGCGTTCCTTGTAGAACTCGCGGAACACGGGATCGATGAACGTGGCCGCATGCATGGCCGACCAGAGTTCGATGCGGTTGCTGGGCAGCGAGTAGAAGTAGGCGGTGATGTCATTGGCCGTGAACGCGTTGATCCCCACGCCCCCCGCGCGCTCGATCACCTGCGTCGCCTCGTTGGCCACGACGGTGGCGTTGGCGGCCTTCTGGGCGTCCGCGAACGCGGCCTCGAGCGCCGCGAGCTTCTTGGCGTCTGCGCGCGGTCCCTTGCGCCGCTCGTCGATCAGCGCTTCCCACGCGCGCTCCTCGGCCACGAGCAGCGGCGCCTCCTTGGCGTAGTCGGTGGTGCCCACGATCGTGGTGCCCTTGAACGCCATGTGCTCCATCATGTGGGCGATGCCCGTGGTGCCGACCGCGTCATTGGACGAGCCCGAGTTGACCACGGTGAAGAAGCTGAACACCGGCGCCTGATGCCGCTCGACGACGAGGAACTTGAGCCCGTTGGCGAGTGTGAACTCCTGCACCTGGCGCTCGATGCTCTCGAGCCCCGTGCGGAGGGGCTTGGTCGGCGCAGCCGACTTGCCGCGCTGGGCGTGCGCGGACGGGGCGAGGATCACGCCCGCGAGCAGCGCGAGCGCGACGAATCGTTGGGTCCTCATGGGCGAACGTCCTCCTGGACGGATGGATCATGAAGGGTTCAGCGGGTCGAACGCAGACTATCGCCCGCAGGCGAGGCACACGCAATGGAGCGGCCCCGCCGCCATGAGGGCGACAGGGCCGTGTCCGAGGCAGGCGGAGCGACTCAGCGCACGCTGCCCGCCAGCAGCCTCGCCTTGTCGGTCTTCTCCCACGCGAAGTCGGAGCGGCCGAAGTGGCCGTAGGCTGCCGTCTTGCGGTAGATCGGACGGCGCAGCTTGAGGTGCTCGATGATGCCCTTGGGCGTCAGGTCGAAGTGCTTGCGCACGAGGCTCGTGAGCTTGTCGTCGCTCACCTTCCCGGTGCCGAATGTGTCGACCATGATGCTCACCGGCTGCGCCACGCCGATCGCGTACGCCACCTGCACCTCGCAGCGGTCGCAGAGCCCCGAGGCCACGAGGTTCTTGGCCACGTAGCGCGCCGCGTAGCAGGCCGAGCGGTCCACCTTGCT
>CADEFY010000236.1 GCA_902826705.1 uncultured bacterium | reverse complement strand
CTGCACGTGCTGGCCGATGCCTCCGCTGTGACGGCACTCGGCGCCGGCGGAGTCGACGTGTTCACGACGGACGCACCGGCGTTCGCGGCGCGCCTGCGCGCGGCAGAGCACACGCTCAAGCGGGCGCTCACCGACCCGCACGTGGTGGACGGCATCGGCAACTCGTATTCCGACGAGATCCTGCATCGCGCGCGACTCTCGCCGTTCCGGCGCACATCGCAACTCGACGATGCGGAGTTCGCCCGCCTGCACGCGGCCGCCCGCGACGTGCTCTCGCACTGGATCGAGCGGTTGCGCGCCGACACGGGTGAGGCGTTCCCGGAGCGGGTGACTGCGTTCCGGGACGGCATGGCGGTGCATGGACGGTTCGGCAGGCCGTGTCCTGCGTGCGGCACGCCCGTGCAGCGCGTGGTCTACGCCGAGCACGAGATGAACTACTGCGTGCAGTGCCAGACGGGCGGCCGGCTGCTCGCGGACCGAGCCCTGTCGCGACTGCTGCGCGCGGACTGGCCGCGCACGCTCGAGGAACTCGAGGAGCGGCGGCGCGGAGGCTGACCCGACCGCGCGAAAGTGCTCCCGCGGCCGGCCACCTCGCGGTAGTCTCCCGGCTCCTGTGCAGTCCGGCTGCTCCCTCCACTCGAGGTGTGCCTGTGGGTTACGACCTGATGGCGACCCGCTTCGGTCGGCTCGTCGCGTTCTTCCTGCTCTATCTGGTCGAGGGTGTGCCGCTGGGATTCTCGGCCACCGCCATCGCGACGCAGATGCGCCGTCAGGACGTGGGGGTCGAGACCATCGGCGCGTTCGTCGCCTCGCTCTACCTGCCGTGGGCGTTCAAGTGGGCGGTCGGTCCGTTCGTCGACGTGCTGTCGTCGGACCGCTTCGGTCGCCGCCGCCTGTGGATCGTGGGCATGCAGGCGCTCATGATCATCACGCTGCTCGTGGCCTACCCCATCGACTTCGTGCGGCAACTGCCGCTGTTCACCGCGGTCATCTTCGCCTTCAACTCGTTCGCGGCCACCATGGACGTGGCGATCGATGCGCTCGCCGTGAACGTGCTGAGCGCGCAGGAACGCGGCCTGGCCAACGGCGTGATGTTCGGCGGCGCCTACCTGGGCATCGCGCTCGGCGGCTCGGGCGTGCTGTTCCTGGCGCCGGCGATCGGGTTCCAGGCCACCTTCCTCGCGGTCGCGGCCGTGATCCTCTTCGTGCTGCTCTTCGTGGCGCTGCCGCTGCGCGAGAAGCCCCGCGCCGCGGACGAGCAGCCCGTGGGCCCGCGCTGGGCGGCGATCCAGGGCGAGCTGGTGGCCTTCGTGCGCGACTCCGTGAGGGCTTTCCTCGGCTCGCGCGGCGCGTTCCTGGGACTGCTGTTCGCGATCCTGCCGGCAGGCGCCTACGCGCTCGGACTGGCGCTCCAGTCCAATCTGGCGGTCGAGCTCGGGCTCAGCGATCCACAGGTGGCGACGCTCAACCTGTGGACCTCCGTCGCGTCGGCGGTCTTCTGTGTGGCGGGCGGCTGGATCTCGGACCGCATCGGCCGCAAGCGCTCCCTGGGCATGTTCATCGCGGCCATGAGCATCCCCACGTTCATCCTCGCCTGGCAGATGCAGCAGGCCCAATGGATCATGCCCGTCTCGCTGGGACTGCCCGACCGGCCCGTGCCGCCGGCGGCGCTGGTCTCGCAGTTCTGGATCGCGAGCATCGTGTACGCGGTCTTCAATGGGCTCATGTACGGCACCCGCACCGCGCTGTTCATGGACGTGACGGTCCCGCGTGTCGCTGCCACGCAGTTCACCGCGTACATGGCGCTGCTCAACTTCGCGATCTCGTACAGCGCGCGCTGGCAGGGCGCAGCACTGGCGCGCTGGGGCTACCCGGTCACGCTGGCGCTCGATGCCGCGCTCGGACTGCTGTGCCTGGTGCTGCTGCCCTGGATCACGCGCAAACCGGGACAGGAGCCGGCGGCCGAGCCCGCGGGTGCCGAACCCGCCGTGGTCTGAGCCGTCAGCGCGCGCGGGTCGCGATCGTGGTGCCCGCCGTCCCCCCGATGTGCAGCGCTTCGCCGCCGTCGGGTGCGCGTTGCAGGTCGATCGCGACGGCGTGGCCGCGGCTGGCGTCCCACGCGGCGTAGCCGCCCTCGCGACGGGGAGCCACCGTCAACACGCGTGCGCCCGAGCGTTCGGGCGTGAAGCGGGCCTGTTCGAGCGAGCGCTCCCGCCACTCGAGCTCGAGCGTCTCGGTCCGGTCCTCGAATCGCAGGGCGACGCGACTGCGGAACACCGCGGGATCGGCGGCGTCGGAGCACACGCCCAGGCCCTGGACCTCTGCCAGAGGCGCGTTCATCGCACGCAGCACGCGCAGCCGGTCGCGCAGGAACGGGAACACGCGCGCGTGCTCCTCCGCGGTCAGCACGCTGGCCGCCAGGGTGCTGTCGCCACGCACGGCCGCGCGCACGAGCACCTCGGAGGTCCGCTGATGCTGCGCGCGCAGCGCTGGGCCGTCGCCTCCTGGCGGCTCGAACAGTTCCACGGCCTCCTGCCCGCGCACTGCCAGGCGCAGCGCGCCAGCCTCGCGCCAGACGACGACCTGGGCACTGCTCGGCAGCCGCCACACCCCCTCGATGGGCTCGGCGGCGTCGGCGCTGCCTCGCAGGACCGCCGGCGGGAGATCGGCCGCTTCACCACGCGCGAGTCGCAGCAGCATGCTCGCGACGAGCTGGCGCTCGCGCCCGGCATCCTCGAGGTCGCGGTTGATGAGCACCACCACCACGCGGTCCTCCTCGGGCAGGATACGGCACTCCGCGCGATAGCCCGGCACGTCGCCGCCGATCAGGATCGTCGCACCGCCCTCAGCCGGTTCGCGGCGCCAGAGCCCGAGGCCGTAGGCCGTGCCCGGCATCACGGCGACCGCACCCGATCGCATGCGCTGCCATGCGGCGGCGCCGATCGCGCGGCCGTCGCGCAGCGCCTCGCCCCATCGCCACAGATCGCGTGCGGTCATGACCATGCGGCCCGACCCGGTGCCGGACCAGCCGCGCGGCCACTCGGCCCATGCCGCCGCCTCGGCCCATGGCCCCTGCCCCACGGCCGCAGGGCCCCCCGGGAGTCCGGGAGCACCGGCGAGCCCGCTCGCACCGATCCCGGCGCGTGCGAACAGGCCGCCGCGCAGATGCGCATCGAACGCGCGGCGGGCGCGGCGCTCGACCACGGCGGCGAGCAGGTCGAATCCGGCGTTGGAGTACGCGAACCGTTCGCCCGGCGCCGACTCGAGCGCCTGCGCGAGCACCGCGCTCACGACTTCGTCACGCGAGGCCGTGGCCAGGCCGTCGGGGATGTCGAACGGCAGGCCGCTCTGGTGCGTGAGCAGTTGCGCGAGCGTGATGGCGGACTTGTCATCCGGTACGCCGTCGAGGTGCGCTGAGAGCCGGTCCTCCAGCCGCAGCGCGCCCTCGGACTCGAGCGCCAGCACGGCGGCGGCCACGAAGCTCTTGGTCACCGAGCCCACGGCGAGCCGCGCCTCGGGCGTCATGCGGCGGCCGAATCGCGCATCCGCCCAGCCGCACGCCTGCTCGAACACCACCTCGCCGTGCTCGGCCACGAGCAGCTGCCCGCTGAATCCGAGCGCATCGAGCCGTTCGCCGTACGCCCGCATCCGTGCCAGGCGTGCGGTCGCATCGGGTACGCCCTGCGCGGAGAGCGGGGCCGCCGATGCGATCGCGATCGCGAGGGCGCAGGCCGCGGCCGGCACCCGCGCGTGCCTCACCGCGCGGCCGGGGACCACGTGACGCCGTCCGGGCTCTCCTGCACCTGCACGCGCGCCAGCGTCGTGCCGGCCTCGAGATCGAGCACCAGCATCGAGCTGTCATTGCGCACGGTGACGAACGCGAAGCGCCCCGAGGGGTGCGGGAAGACGCCGGCGGTGGACGGCTCCGGCACACGCGTGAGTCCGAGCGGGATCGAGCGCTCGATGCGCTGTCCGGCGACGTCGCACACCACCAGCGAACCCGCACGCGCATGCGGCACGAGCGCGCGGCGGCCGTCGGCCGTGAACTGCACGCGGTAGGGGAACCCCGGCGACTCGAGCCGCCGCGTGACCTCGAGCGACTCCGTGTCGATGATCGAGATCGTGTCCTCCGCGCGATTGCCCGCCCACACCCATCGGCCGTCCGGCGTCACGCCCACGCCCTCGCACTCCTTGCCGGTCGCGATGTCGGCGAGCTTCGCACCGGTGGCGAAGTCGAACGCACTCACGCTGCCGCTCTGCATGTTGGAGCAGTAGAGCCGCTTGCGGTCGGCGGACAGCGCCAGCATGTGCGAGCCGCGCTGCCCCGTGGCGAAGCGCCGCACCACCTTGCCCGCCACGATGTCCACCAGCAGCAGCGCACTGTCGGCCTCGGCCGTGCAGATCACGTGCGTGGCGTCGACCCAGCGCAGGTCGTGCGGCATGCGGTAGGGCGAGAGGTCCACGGTGCGGATCGGTCTACCGCTCGGCAGCGCGATGACGCTGAGCGTCTTCTGCGGCACACCCTGGCGGTGGTAGTTGGTGACCACCACCGTGCGGCCATCGGGCGAGACCGCCGCTTCGTGCGGGCCGCCCACGACGGGCACGTGCTGCGTCGCCGTCATGCTCGCCAGGTCGATCAGCGTGATGCTGTCGGAGCGCTGGTTGACGACGACGGCCGTGCCGCCGAGCCCCGGCACGACAGGCTTGGTCGCGCGTGCCGAGAGCGCGTGCGGCGTGGCGGCGAACCCCAGCGTGACGGCGAACAGCGCGAGCGGACGGGACATGAGGGCTCCGGCAGGTGCGGGGTCGGGAGCGAGTGAATGGGCGGAACGGCCAGTACACGTGTGCCGGGGCCCCGCGCCAAGCCCCGGGCGCCCGGTGCGGCGATCCGCGTGTCGGGCGGGGCCCCCTCGCGCGCAGCGGTCCGCGGGGCGCTCCGTCGGCCCCTGTGACGAGGTGCGTGTCACTGAACCTGGCCGCGCGGCGGCGCTCCGGCTCGCGAAGCAGCCCTTGCCGATCGCGCGGGTCGCGCGCACGGTCCGCGCATGCTCGCATCCCGAGGATGTCGTGTGGCGCTCGCGCTCTGCTGCTGGCTCTGCGCGCTGCTCGCGGCGGGCCGCGCGCAGAGCTGCCTGGATCACGGGGCGCACCAGTTCTGGCTGGCGAGCGCCGACACGCCCGGTGAGGCCCGCGCGGTCGCCCTGCGCGACGGGCTGG
>CADEFY010000235.1 GCA_902826705.1 uncultured bacterium | reverse complement strand
CCGCTCCACTTCGGGTGGTGGGCATCGATGAACGCCTGGTCGTTCTCGTGCTTGAGCCAGCTCGTGCCGCGGATCCCCTGGGAGCGCAGGAACGCCCGCGCCTCACTGGCCTGGTCCTCGAAGTCGGCGGACATGAGCAGCAGACGCACGCGGCCGGCGTGACGCTCGGCGGTGGCGAGCATGGCGGGGAACTCCTCGCGGCACGGCCCGCACCACGTGGCCCACACATTGACGATCGTCGCGTCGGCGCCACCGTCGCGCGCGCGCGCGAGCACGTCGGCCGCGGCCCCGGCGACGAGCGGCGGCTGCGTCGTGTCAGCCGCCACGGCCGATGCCGAGCCCTGCTCGGCGGTCTCGCGTGCGCCGCATGCGCCGAGCGCGGCCGCGAGCAGCAGCAGGACGGGTGCTGCGAGTCGGCGCAACCCAGCAGGAGTCGGAGGCATGCGCCGACTCTAGGCGGGGTGCCTCTCGTGAGGTGTCCGGCCCGCGTCAGGCCGGCGCGATCGCCGCACGGACGCGGCCCGGGCGCGGACGGGAGCGCGGCGTCAGCGTCCCGCCCACTCCCGCACGCGGCGCGCGATCGCCTCACCGGTCAGCCCGAAGTGCTCGGCGAGTGCGCTCGCCGGCGCCGACTCGCCGAAGCGGTCGATGCCGATCGTCAGCCCGTCGGGACCGACCAGGGCCTGCCAGCCCGCCGTCACGCCGGCCTCGATGGACACGCGGCGGCCGCCCGGCGGCAGCACGCGGTCGCGCCAGGCCGCGTCCTGTTCGAGGAAGCGCGTCGGCGCGAGCATGCTCACGACGCGCACCGCGAGCCCCAGCGTCCCGAGCCGGTCGGCCGCATCGAGCGCCGGCGCCACCTCGCTGCCCGTGGCGATCAGCGTGATGGCATCCGCCGCGTCGTGCTCCCGCACGACCGTGGCGCCGCGCCGCAGCATCGAGGCGTGGAACGTGGAGGGGCGCGGCAGCTCGGGCAGGTTCTGGCGCGAGAGCGCGAGGAGCGTGGGGCCGTCACGGCGTTCGATCGCCATGCCCCAGGCGGCCGCGGTCTCGAGCCCGTCCGCCGGCCGGATCACCAGCAGGCCGGGGATGAGCCGCAGGGCGGCGAGGTGTTCGATCGGCTGATGCGTCGGGCCATCCTCACCGAGGAACACGCTGTCGTGCGTGAACACCCAGATGCAGGGCAGGTGCATGAGCGACGAGAGGCGGATCGCCGGCCGCGCGTAGTCCGTGAACACGAGGAACGACGCGCCGTAGGGCGTCCATCCCGACAGCGCGAGGCCGTTCATCACCGCACCCATGCCGTGCTCGCGCACGCCGAAGTGCAGGTTGCGTCCCGAGGCATCCTGCCGCGTGACTGCGGGCGAGTCCTTGATCCACGTCTTGGTGCTCGGCTCGAGGTCGGCGCTGCCGCCGATCAGCGAGGGCACGAGCCGCGCGGCCTCCTGCAGCACCGCGCTGCCATGCACGCGCGTGGCGGCCGTGCCCTTGGGCGCGACCTCGCACAGCTTCTCGACCAGATCGGTCGGCACGCGGCCTCTGTTGAGCGCCTCGAGCATCGCAGCCTTGTCGGGCTGGCGCGCCTGCCACGCCGCGCGATCGCGCTGCCAGGCGTCGTACTCCGGACGCAGGGCCGCGACATGCGCCGCGAAGCGCGCCTTCACGTCCTCGGGCACCAGGAACGACGGGGACTCCGGCCAGCCGAGCGCGCGCTTGGCTGCGGCCAGTTCGTCGGCGCCGAGCGGCTCGCCGTGCGCGTGCCGCGTGTCCTGCTTGTGCGGCGCGCCGTAGCCGATGTGGCTGGGACAGATCACCAGGCTGGGGCGCGCCGTGTCGGCCAGCGCCTCCTCGGTGGCCTTGGCGATGCTCGCGTGGTCGTACGGGTCGCAGCGCAGCACCTGCCAGCCATAGGCCTCGAAGCGCTTCGCCGCGTCGTCGGAGAGCGCGAGGTCGGTGCCGCCCTCGATCGTGATCCGGTTGTCGTCGTAGTAGAGCACCAGCTCGCCGAGCCCCAGATGACCCGCGAGCGAGGCGGCCTCGTGCGACACGCCCTCCATCAGACAGCCATCGCCGGCGATCGCGAACACGCGCCAGTGCACGGGCGACCACTGTGCGTCGGCGAGCCGAGCCGCGGCCATCCGGCGCGCGAGGGCCATGCCGACCGCGTTGCCGACGCCCTGGCCGAGTGGTCCGGTGGTGGTCTCGACGCCGGGCGTCATGCCGTGCTCGGGGTGTCCGGGCGTGCGCGAGCCCAGTTGCCGGAACCGCTGCAGCTCCGCCAACGGCAGGTCATAGCCCGCCAGGTGCAGCAGGCTGTAGAGCAGCATCGAGCCGTGCCCGGCCGAGAGCACGAATCGGTCGCGATCCGGCCATGTGGGATCGTGCGGCTGATGACGCAGGAATCGCGTCCAGATCACCGTCGCCACATCGGCCATGCCCATCGGCATGCCCGGGTGGCCGGAGGCGGCCTTCTCCACGCCGTCGGCGGCGAGGAAGCGCACGGCGTTGGCGCAGCGGCGGTCGAGTGCGGCGTCGACGGAAGTGAGCGTCACGACGGGCCTCCGGGAACGGGGGACGAGTGGAACGAGGGTCGCCGGGGGCGTGGCCTCGGCATCGGCCGCGCAGGCTCCCGGCTCAAGGGAGAACCTAAGGATCCGACAGCGCGCAGGAGGCGGCGCCCCAGACCGCGGTCTTGGGGTCGAGCACGACCGCGACGGGGATGCGCGTGAGCACGGGGGAGAGCCGGCCCTTCTCGAAGAACGCGCGCGTGAAACCACCGCGCTCGAGGAACGGCAGCACGCGCGGCGCGATGCCGCCGCCCACGAACACGCCGCCGAGGGCCAGTGCCTTGAGCGCGAGGTTGCCGGCCTCGGCGCCGTAGATCTCGACGAAGCGCTCGAGCGTGAGGCGGGCGCGCTCGCACGAGCCGTCGAGCGCCGACTCGGTGACGATCGCGGCCGGTTCCGCGGCATGGTCGAATCGCATCGCGACGTCGTCGGGTTCGTGGCCGCGACGCGTGTCGCGGAAGAACCGGTAGAGGTCGGCGAGGCCGGGACCCGAGAGCACGCGCTCGTAGCTCACGCGTCCGTACTTGGCGCGCAGCCAGTGCAACAGCTCGTCCTCCAGTGCGTCGCGCGGTCCGAAGTCGGTGTGGCCGCCCTCGGAGGGGCTGGGCCGCCAGTGCTGCCCATCCCACGGCAGCAGCGCCTCGCCGAGCCCCGTGCCTGCGGCGATCAGCGCGCGATTGGCCGGTTGCGCCTCGCCCCGCTGCAGCACGAGCAGGTCGCTCGGGCCCAGGGTCTCGAGCCCCCACGCGGTGGACTCGAGGTCGTTGAGCAGTCGCACCTGGGCGCCGAAACGCTCCGCGAGGGCGTGGCCATCCACGTGCCACGGGAGGTTGGTGGTGATGCAGCGGTTGTCCGCCACCGGGCCCGCGATGCCCAGCACCATGCGCGAGACACGTACGCCCGCGCGCGCGAGGAAGGGCTCGATGAGCGAATCGAGGGACACCGAGCCGCGTGTGGCCACGCGCTCCTCGAGCTTCGGCGCGCGTGCGGATCCGCCGGACTCGTAGAGCGCGAGCTGCGCTTTGGTGCCGCCGATGTCGCCTGCGAGGATCACGGTGCGGCACTGTACTGGCCGACGCGCGCGGCGGCCAGCCGCGGGTTGTGGCGCGTGCGCATCGAGCCTACCGTCCCCGCATGACCCTCGGATCGCGTGCAGGACTCACGTTGCCGGAGATGCGGCGCTACGGCCGCCATCTGGTGCTGTCCGAGTTGGGGCTCGCCGGCCAGGAGCGCATGAAGGCTGGACGCGTGCTGCTCGTGGGCGCGGGAGGACTCGGCTCGCCCGCGGCGCTCTATCTGGCCGCCGCGGGGGTGGGCACGATCGGCGTGGCCGACTTCGATGTGGTGGATGAGAGCAACCTGCAGCGGCAGGTCGCGCACGGCACGGCCGCGGTGGGGAGCGCCAAGCTCGACTCGCTCCGCGCCCGGCTCACCGACCTCAACCCGCATGTGCAGATGGTCGCGCATCCGGTGCGGCTCGACCGCAGCAACGCGCTCGCGATCCTCCGCGACTACGATGTGGTGCTCGATGGCGCGGACAACTTCGCGACGCGCTTCCTGGTCAACGATGCTTGCGTGCGGCTCGGCAAGCCCGACGTGCATGGCAGCATCCTGCGCTTCGAGGGGCAGGCGAGCGTGTTCGATGCGCGCACGGGCCCCTGCTACCGCTGCCTGTTCCGCGATCCCCCGCCCGCGGGCGCGGTGCCATCCTGCGCCGAGGCCGGCGTGCTGGGCGTGCTGCCGGGCGTGATCGGCTCGATCATGGCCACCGAGGCGATCAAGTGGCTCACCGGCATCGGCGAGCCCATGGTCGGGCGGCTGCTGCTCTACGACGCACTCGCGATGCGGTTCCGCGAGCTGCGGGTGCGCAAGGACGCCGATTGCCCCGCGTGCGGCCCCGCGGGCGCACACGCCGAGTTGCCCGACTACGACGTGCTCTGCGGTGTCGGCGAGTCCGCGCCCGCCGACGACGGCGAACTCTCCGCCGAGGCGCTGTCCGCTCGCCTCGCACGCGGGGAGCAGGTGGTGCTCGTGGACGTGCGCGAGACCTTCGAGTGGGAGATCGGCCATCTCCAGGGTGCGATCCATCTGCCGCTCGGCCAGATCCCCGCGCGCGTCGGGGAGCTGGATCCGACCGCACCCATCGTGCTGTACTGTCACCACGGAGTCCGCAGTCGGCGCGCGCTCGATTGGCTCCGTGCGCGCGGGTTCACCTCCCTGCAGCACCTGACCGGCGGCACCGAGGCGTGGTCCACGCGCGTCGATCCGACACTGCCCCGGTACTGATACGCCGCCCTGTCCCTGTTGCCCCGACCTCGGAGGACCGCGATGCATCGTTCCCTCGCGCGACTGTTCCTCGCCCACGCGCTGCTCGCCACGCTCATCACCCTCGGCGCGTGCGCCGTCAATCCGGTGACCGGCAAGCGCGAACTGTCGCTCGTCAGCGCCGACCAGGAGCTCGCGATCGGCAAGGAGGGCTACGCCGCGACCATGGCCGAGTACGGCGTGGTGGAGGATGCGCGGCTGGCCGCGTACATCGACAGCGTCGGGCAGCAGCTGGCCCGGCGCTCGGAGCTGCCGAACCTGGCATGGCACTTCACGGTGCTCGACGATCCGACGGTCAATGCCTTCGCGATGCCGGGCGGGTACATCTAC
>CADEFY010000234.1 GCA_902826705.1 uncultured bacterium | reverse complement strand
GCCAACAAGGGGCTCGCGGCGGCGCTGCAAATCGGCGTGCGCACGGTCGAGACGCATCGCGCACACCTGCTGCGCAAATTGGCGATGCGTTCGACCGCCGAGCTGACGCGTTTCGCGATCGAGCAGGGGTTACTGAAGGGTTGAGCGGGCGGATCGGCCCACCTCCGTAGAGATACGGAGGCGTGTTCGCGTGATACTGCTCATAGCCGCGCAGGGGGTGCCGAACCTAGGTTGCAGACGTCATGCGACCCACTCCCTCCACTCTGTGTCTCGCGCTCTCGCTCGCGATCGCCTGCCCGACGCTCTCGCGCGCGGCCGACACGCCGTCGCCTCCGCGCCTCGGCGTGCAGGACACGGTCACCGTGCTGCCGCCGGTGAGGATCAAGGGGCAGCGCGGCGGGCTCACGGACGCGCGCTCGACCGGCACGGTGCAGCGCCTCTCGCGCGCCGAGGTGACGCGATTCCTGCCGGGTACCAGCGGCGACGCGCTGCTCGCGGCGCCCGGTGTGGACCTGGTCAAGACGGGCCCGTGGGCCTCACGCGTCACCTATCGCGGGCTCTCGGGCGAGCGCGTCATGGTGCTGGTCGACGGCGTGCGGCTCGACACGGGCCGCGGTCACGGCGGCCAGACATCGCTCGTCTCCTCCGACAGGCTCGACGGCGTCGAGCTGCTGCCGGGGGCCGGCGGATCGCAATTCGGTTCCGGCGCGATGGGCGGCGTGGTCAACCTGGTCACGCAGCGGCCGCTGACGGGCTTCGCCCCATCGCTCGCGCTCACGCTCAACGCGCGCGCCAGCGACCCGGGTGGCGAGCGTCGCGAGAGCGCCACGCTGCGCTGGCGCACGCCGCGCCTGGGCCTCGAGGTCTCCGGCGGACTCGGCCGCCTCGCGGGACTGGCCACGCCCGAGGGGCTCGTCGATCACAGCAGCAGCCGCGAGGACGAGTGGAGCGCCCGCGGAGCCGCGCGCTGGGGATCGCTTCGTGCCGATGTCGAGCACACGGCGCACGCGGCCCGCGACGTGGGCCTGCCGGCGTTCGGCGTGACGGACGGCGCCAACGGCGTCTATCCGCTGCAGGCGCGTGACGCCGATCGCGTCGAACTGGCGTGGGGGGGCGAAGAGGCGCAGCCGAGACTGCGGCTGCTCGCGGTCGACCAGCGGTTCCGCAGCCACTTCGACGAGACCACCACCGACACCACGTTCCGCTTCGGCCGTCCGATCGCGTTCACTTCGAGCGAGGCCGCCGATCGTGTGCGTGTGCGCGGGCGCAGCCTGCAGCCCCGCTGGAACCTGGGCACGCCGTTCCACCTCACGCTCGACGGGGAGTACCGGCGCGATCAGACCGACGGCCCGCGCACGACTGCGTCCACCACACGCAACGGTTCGGGCGCGATCACGTCCGAGCGCACGATCACGGGCGAGAGTGTGCCGCCCGCGTGGCGCGAGGGGCTGTCGGCCGCGCTGCACGCGCGCCGCACGCTGGGCCGCCTCGAGCTCGAGGCCGGCGCGCGCGCCGACCGCTTCGTGATGCATGCCGACTCAACGGACGTCAGCTTCACGTCGGAGCTCACCACCACCGACTCTCGGGGCGGCGGCGAGCTGGGTGTGGCGTGGCGCATGAGCGCGTGGCAGGTGTACGCGCACGGCGCGACGGGCTTCCGCGTTCCCAACCTCGAGGAGCGCTACTACAACAACGACATCCACGGCGGCCTGCGCCTGTTCGGCAACCCCGACCTGCGCCCCGAGAAGAGCCGCTCCTACGAAGCCGGGCTGCGTGCCACCGACGCGCTCGGAGGTTCTCTGGCCGAGGCGCGCCTCAGTGCCTATCGATCCGACATCGACGACCTCATCACGTTCGTCTACCTCGGCCAGCTCTACTTGATCCCGCGGTTCCAGTACCACAACGTGGAGCGCGCGCGCATCGAGGGGCTCGAGGCTTCCATGCGCTGGCGTGTGGGCCGCGGCTTCGCGAGCCTGCATGCGGCCCTGCCACGCGGCATCGACCGCAACACCGGTGCGGCACTCACGGACGTGGGATCTGCGCGTGTGACGTGCGACGTGGGAGGGCCACTGTTCCAGCGACACCCGGTCCAATGGGCCGTGCGCGCGCGCTGGAGCGACCGCATCGACGATCCGGCGGGCACGCTCACGCGTCCGGCGTTCCTCACGTGGTCCTCCGAGCTCGCGGGCACGTGGTTCGACACGCGTGTGACCTTGGCCGTCCGCAACCTGACCCATCATCGCTACCGCGAGCCGCTCTCGTTCATCGAGGAGCCGGGCCGCACGTTCGCCGTCTCGCTCAAGCGCGACTTCAACTGGGCGCTCGACTCGAAGAGGGACTGACCGCATGACCCGCTCCTCGCTCTGCCTCATCGTACTCGTCGCGCTCGCCGCCTCGCCGGCGGCGGCGCGCGACCGGGTCAATCCGGCTGACCGGCTGATCCGCGATCCGGACCGCGGCCAGGTGGTCGCGGGCCGTGCCCTGCGCGAGGGCCTCCGCGCCGCCGCGCCCGAGGCGGCGGCGCGCACGGCCGTGGCGGTGCCGCTGCCCGATGGCGCCGTGCAGCTCGACTCCACCTGGTACGACCTGCAGGACATGGGCTCGCTCGGCCACCGCATCGAAGTGGGCGCAGACGGCCGTGTGCACGTGACGTGGCAGGACGAGTTCTGCGAGCTGGGTGGCGGCTGTCCGCCCAACCTCAATGCGCCGCAGCCGCACCCCAACCGCGGCATGGGCTACGCCGTGCGCGATGCGGCAGGCGTGTGGACCCACCATGGCAAGGTGCGCGATCCCGGCATCCCGGCCTGCTGCGTGCCCGACCTGGGGGGCGGTTTCGGCGCGCTCGCGCTCGCGCCGGACGGGCGTGCGGTGATCGCGCAGCACCTCAATGAGGACGGCTGCGACCTGCGCGGCACGTTGCATGTGCAGTCGGCACCGGGATCCAGCACATGGGACGCGCAGATCTCGCCCGTGGTGGCGCCGAGCCTGCTGTTCCCGCAGGTGGCCGCGCGCCCGCAGGGGGGCTTCGCCATGCTCGGCGAGGTGCCGCGCGGCGGTCTCTACGACGAGACCGAAGCGCTGCGCACGAGCTGGCTGCCCGCTGCGGCCGCGAGCTACAGCTGCTTCACGTGGACCACGGGCCCGTGGACCGCGTTCTTCCCGACGGCGCTGCTGCGCGACGGACGTGCGGGATTCCCGAGCATGGCTGCGGCGTCGGACGGCCGCGTCGGTGTGGCGGCCACCGACTTCGGCGGCAACGTGTTCCTGGTGGAATCCAGCAACGGCACGTTCGCCGCGCCCACGCTCACGGTGCGCGTGCTCACCAGCTACACCGACGCACAGGTCACCGCGAGCGACTCCACGTCGCTTCAGTTCCGTCCGTCGATCCACTGCCACCTGGCCTACAACGACACCACGCCGCACGTGGTGTGGTCCGAGCTGCAGGCACGGCGCAGCGGCGGCAGCGTGGTGTACAGCGACCACCGCAGCCGGATCCGCATGTGGAGCCCCACGCGCGGACTCGAGACTGTGCATCAGGTGGCCGCGGGCGTCGCCGATCGCTATGACGACCTCGACCAGGGTCTCGCAGGGCCGATCGCAGGGTTCAACACCCTGAGCGTGGACTGGCCGCAGGTGGGATTCAGCGCCGACGGCTTCGAGACCTACGTGGCGTGGCTGCGCTTCACGGATGCGCAGATCGACCCCACCGCAGATGCAGGACTCCCGGGTGTGGTGACCGGACTCGGCGTCGGTGACATCGCTTGCAGTGTCACCCGCCCGGGGCAGTCCTGGTCTGTTCCGCAGAACCTCACGAACACGCCGTCGACCGACGAGCGCTACTTCTCGCTCGCCACGCGCAATCCCGATGCGCGTGCACACGTCGTGTTCCAAGCGTCGGCCACCGACCAGGCGGGTTGCTCGATCATCGGCGATCGTGGCGCGACCCCGGGCAATCTGCTGCGCCGCATCGCGTACCTCGAGCGGCCGCTCACGGCCAGCGTGCTCGACGCCCCCATCGCCGCGGGTGCTGCGCCGCGCACGCTGCGCGTGTCGCCGAATCCGGTCTTCGCGCCGGCGCGCGCCACGTTCGCACTCGCCGCTGCTTCGCATCCGCGCGTGCTCCGCATCGTCGACGTGGCGGGCCGCACGGTGGCCGACCTCGACGTGCCGGCGCACGAGTCCGCGGTGCGCTGGGAGGGCCGTCGCGACGACGGCCGCCCGGCTGCCACTGGCGTCTATTTCGCGCGTGTCGCGGGAGCGCGTGACACGCCAGTCGCGAGGTTCGTGCTCGCACACTGACTCATCCCGCTCACCCCTCACACGCACCCTGCCGCTCATCCTCAACGGAGGTCCCCATGCGTCTCATGCGACTCACGCTCGCCGCGGCCCTGCTCGCGGTGGCTTCGACTTCGTCGGCTGCTCCCAACCTGATCAAGCAGGAGCGCGTGCCCGGTGGCGCGCTCGAGGCGCTCTGGCAGGCGGGATTCGACACCGACCGCAACCTGCAGCCCTTCACGATGCTGCCCAGCGATCCGGGCTACGCCAATCCGTCGGGGGATCACACGGTCGGCGTGCTCACCAACACGGTGCAGGACTCGGGCGGCATCGCGCTCGCAGCCACGGACCCGCTCGGGCAGGCGGACTATGAGTGGGAGGGCTGGTTCTTCACCGGCGCCGGCAACACGCGCCGCGGTCTGGTGTTCCGCGCCGACCCGAACAACGACTTCGCGACGCACTATCAGTTCGTGATCAACTCCGGCCTCTTCCAGATCCTGCTGCGCAAGCTGGTCAACAGCACGCCCACCGTGCTCGGCAGCTGGACGTCGAACACGCTGCCGGGGGGCGTGCCGGCGCAGAACACCTGGCACCACATGAAGGTGCGTGCCGATGCCAACGCGATCCGCGTGTGGTTCGACGGCTTCGAACTCACGGGTGGCACGCCGATCATCGACTCGACGAGCCCGCTGCTCACCGGGTTCGTCGGCTGCTACAACTTCCGCTTCGACCTGGGCAACGTGCCGACGTACTGGGATGACTTCATGTTGTCCAACGACGCGGTCGTGCCGGCGCGCGGCATCAGCTTCGGTCAGCTCAAGTCCGGCTTCGCTCGCTGACCGCACCGGATGCACGAACGGCCGCCCGGGGTTCCTCGGGCGGCCGTTCGCTTGTCGCACGCCATGTGCGAGGCGGGATCAATCCAGTCGCACGAGTCGCGTCTCGCGCGTGCCCTCGGGACTCACGAGCCGCACGAAGTAGATGCCCGCGCGCA
>CADEFY010000233.1 GCA_902826705.1 uncultured bacterium | reverse complement strand
CGTGCTCGGCACTTCGTCGGAGACCGCCCCCGGTCGTGTGCGCCGCGTTCCCACGGCGTCGGGGCCGGTGTCCTTCTCTCCCGGAGGCGACCTTGTTGAGGAAGGCGCGGTGGGTCCTGATCGTGGCCGCGCCGCTCGCGCTGGCGATCGCCAGCTGCAGCGGCAACCAGTCGGCGGGTCCGGTCGCAGGCAGCGAGTTGTATGACACCTGCGTGCCCTGTCATGGAGTGGACGGCGGCGGAGATCCCGCGATCAAGGCGCCCCCGATCGCCGGACTGCCCGAGTGGTACGTCACCGACCAGCTGACGCACTTCAAGAGCGCCATGCGAGGCGGGCACCCCGACGACCCCGAAGGGCACAAGATGCGGCCCATGGCCCGCACGCTGAAGACCGAGGCCGAGGGGACGGCCGTAGCCAAGTACGTGGCGGGGCTCGAGCCGGTCGACGTCGCCGGCACGGTGGACGGCGGCAACGCGACGGCCGGCGCGGAGCGCTACAACGGCGTCTGCGTCGCCTGTCACGGTCCCGATGCCAAGGGCAATCCCGACCTCAAGGCCCCGCCGCTCGTGGGCCAGGCCGACTGGTACATGGTGTCGCAGCTCCACAAGTTCCGCGATGGCTGGCGTGGCGCCCATCCCGACGACGTCTGGGGATCGCAGATGCGCGCGATGTCCATGACCCTCGAGGACGAGCAGGCGATCAAGGACGTCGTCGCCCACATCCGTTCGATGCCTCGCTGACCGCTCAGGAGACTCCTGTCATGGCACACGAGAACGACAAGTCCGACGACGCGCAGTGGGGTAACACCGTCGCCGGCTACACGGCACTCATCACCTTGATCAGCGCGGCGCTGTTCGTCGGCGCGGTCGTCTTCTTCATCCTCTAGGGCGCGAGCGAGGACGCGATGATCGAACGTTGGGTGCAGCAGGCCTCGAGCTTCGCGGGGGACGTCGACGGCCTCGTGCTGTTGGTCACCGTGCTCGTCGGCTTCTGGTTCATCGCTGCGGAGATCATGTTCTTCTGGCTGATCTTCCGTTTCCGCAAGCGCGAGGGCGTGGCGACCCAGTACCTCTCCGGCAAGGAGAAGCACGTCAAGAACTGGGTCAACATCCCGCACTACCTCGTGCTGGTGTGCGACGTGTTCATCATCATCGCCGCCGTGCAGGTGTGGGTGAAGATCAAGCAGACCCTGCCGCCCGCCGACGCCACGATCCGCGTCGTGGGCCAGCAGTGGGCGTGGACGTTCACGCAGCCCGGTCCGGACGGTCTGCTCGACACCGCCGACGACATCCGCACCTCCGACGACCTGCACGTCGAGGTGGACAAGACGTATCACTTCAAGCTCGAGGCCACCGACGTGCTGCACAGCTTCTCGGTGCCGGTGTTCCGGCTCAAGCAGGACTCCGTGCCCGGCCGCACGATCACCGGCTGGTTCAAGCCCACGAAGGCCGGCGACTTCGACATCCAGTGCGCTGAGATCTGCGGCATCGGCCACGGCATCATGGCCGCGCGGCTGCACGTCGAGACGGCGGAGCAGCATCAGGAGTGGATGGCGCAGAACAGCCCGATCGCCGAGGCCGAAGCAGCGGTCAGCGATTCGACGACGTCGGAGTAGGGGAGACCATGGCCCACCACACGCACGCGGCGGATCACGGAGCGGCGCACGGCGCCCACCACGACCAGCCCTGGTTCATCAAGTACTTCTGGTCCACGGACCACAAGATGATCGCGTTCCAGTACCTCTGGACCGGCATGCTCATGGGGCTCGTGGGCGCGTTCACCGCCTATGTGTTCCGCATGCAGCTCGCCTTCCCGGGGCAGCCCGTGCCCGGATGGGGCGTGGTCTCGCCCGGCGAGTACAACTCGCTGATCACCACGCACGGCAGCATCATGGTGTTCTGGGTGGCGATGCCCGTGCTGATCGCGGCATTCGGCAACTTCCTGATCCCGCTCATGTGCGGCGTGGACGACATGGTGTTCCCGCGCCTCAACCGGCTCAGCTACCAGATCTTCCTGCTGAGCGCGATCATCATCGTCGCGACGCTGTTCGTGGACGGCGGCGCGTTCGGCGGTGCATGGACCGCGTATCCACCGCTGTCAGCCGACGCCCGCTTCAGTCTGACGCCCGCCGGCTCGACCATGTGGGTGATCGCCGTGGCGCTCGAGTTCGTGGCCTTCCTCATGGGCGGCATCAACTTCATCGTGACTGCGATGAACTCGCGCGCGCCCGGCATGAAGGCGCTCGACGTGCCGATCGTGGTGTGGACGATCGTCATCGCCAGCCTGCTCTTCATGGCCTCGGTCGGCCCGTTGTTCGCCGGCGCGGTCATGCTGCTGTTCGACCAGACGCTCGGCACAGGCTTCTACAACCCCGGCAAGGGCGGCGACCCGATCCTGTGGCAGCACCTGTTCTGGTTCTTCGGACACCCCGAGGTGTACGTCGTGCTGCTGCCCGCCATGGGCATCGTGGCCGAGATCATGGCGGTGTTCGCGCGCAAGAAGCTGTTCGGCTACAAGACGATCCTCTACACGATCATCGCCACCGCGGTGCTGAGCTTCTTCGTGTGGGCGCATCACCAGTTCATCGCCGGAATCGACCCGCGCATGGCCAACGTGTTCACGGTGACCACGCTGCTGATCTCGATCCCGATCGCCGAGATGTGCTTCCTGTACATCGCCACGCTGTATGGCGGCTCGATCCGGTTGGCCACGCCCATGCTGTGGGCGCTCTCGTTCATCGCCACGTTCCTGCTGGGCGGCGTGACCGGCATCTTCCTGGGGGCGAGTGGCGCTGACGTGTACTTCCACGACACCTACTTCGTCGTGGCGCACTTCCACTACACGTTCTTCCCGATCGCGATCATCGGCACGTTCGCCGGTTTCACGTTCTGGTTCCCCAAGATGTTCGGCCGCATGCTCGACGAGCGGCTGGGCAAGATCCACTTCTGGGGCACGATCATCCCGTTCAACTTCATCTTCATCCCGCTGTTCTTCACCGGTGCGGCCGGGGATCATCGCCGCATCTACAACTACATGAACTTCCCGGACCAGGCGACGCCGGAGCTGCAGGCGCTGCGCATCACCGCCACGGTGGCGCTGCTGGTCATGCTGGCGTTCCAGGCGGTGTTCTTCTTCAACATCTTCAAGACGTTCCGCAGCGGCAAGAAGGCGGAGAAGAACCCGTGGGATTCCAACACGCTCGAGTGGACGGCGGATTCGCCGCCCCCGCACGGCAACTGGGCGGAGCTGCCCACCGTCTCTCGTGGCCCCTATGAGTACGGGGTGCCGGGGCGCGCCAAGGACTACTGGCCGCAGAACGAGAAGGCCTGAGGAGGATCTGTGAGCGCCAAGCCCATCGCCACCACGCGTTCCGCCATGGACATCCCCACGGGCCGGCTGGCCGTGTGGTGGCTGCTCGTCTCGGAGATCGTGATCTTCGGCGGCCTGCTCGTGGCCTACATCCTGAACCGGCAGGCGCACAGCGCGGAATGGTCGGCGCAGGCGGCGGTGACCGACTGGCGGATCGGCGCGTTCAACACGTTCGTGCTGCTCACGTCCAGCTTGAGCGCGGTGATGGCGCACCAGGCGGCGGAGAAGGGCGACGGCAAGAAGGCCGCGAGGCTCCTGTACCTCACGTGCCTCGGCGGCCTCGTGTTCCTGATCGTGAAGAGCTTCGAGTGGACCACCGAGATCTCGCACGGCTACACGATCATGTCGCACACCTTCTGGTCCTACTACTACACGCTCGCCGGGCTGCACGCGTTCCATGTGATCGCCGGCATGCTCGTGATGCTCTGGGTCGCCGGCACGGCGTCGCGCAACCAGGAACTGCACCGCGTCGAGAACGTGGGCATCTACTGGCACTTCGTCGACATCGTCTGGATCTTCCTCTTCCCGCTGCTGTACATCGCCAAGTAGGAGCCCGCCCATGTCCGAGCATGCGCACGGCCACCACCGCAACTACCTGCGGATCTACTTCATCCTGCTGGGGCTGCTGGTGGTGAGCATCGTCGGCCCGATGGCGGAGATCCGCATCGTGACGCTGATCACCGCCTTCGGCGTGGCGATCGTGAAGGCCTACATGGTGGCCAAGAACTTCATGCACCTCGACGTCGAGAAGCCGATCATCCAGTGGCTGCTCGGCATCGGGCTGGTGCTGATGCTGATCCTGTTCGGCGGACTGGCTCCCGATGTCATGAAGGACAAGGGGCACCGCTGGGAGAAGGACGCCCGGTTCCACCAGAGCACCGACCCCGGACACCACGACGGTGCCGCAGGTCACGGCGAGAAGAGCGACCATGGCACGAGCGGCAGCGGTCACTGACCCAGTCGCGCGGCTCGCGCCTCCGCGCGCCATCGAGCATGGCGTGTTCGCCATGCTGCTGCTGGTGTTCGCCGAGGTCATGCTGTTCTCGGGGCTCGTCTCGAGCTACCTGATCGCACGGGGCACCGCGATCCCCGGTTCGTGGCCGCCGCCAGCGCAGCCGCGGCTGCCGTTCGAGTCCACCGCGATCAACACGCTCGCGCTGCTCGCGAGCGGTGTCGTGCTGGCGTATGCCGTGCGCGTGTTCCACCGCCGCGGCGCCGCGGCCGCGGTGGCCCCCACGGGCATCGCGTTGGCGCTGGGGCTGTTCTTCGTGGCGTTCCAGGGTGTGGAGTGGGCGCGACTGCTGGCGCAGGGGCTCACGCTCACCTCCAGCAAGCTCGGCGCGTACTTCTACACGCTCGTGGGCACGCACGCGGTGCATGCGGTGGCGGCGATCCTCGGGCTCGGATGGGTGTGGCTCGAGATGCGCGCCGGCCGCGCCACGCGCTCGGCCGTGGGCGGTGCGTTCGTGTTCTGGACCTTCGTGGTGCTGGTATGGCCCGTCCTCTACCTGCTGCTCTACCGCTAGCCCTCGCCGCTTGGCTCGTGCCGGGCGGAGCGTGGGCCTGCGCCGTGTGCGGCGCAGGCCAGGACTCGAGCAATGGGCCGTTCCTGTGGTCCACGCTCGCACTCTCGGCGCTGCCGCTGCTCATGCTGGCGGGCGGTGCGATCTGGCTGCGCTGGCACCTGCGCGGCCGCTGGGCCGAGGAGATGAGCGAGCGCGAGGTGAGCACGGAGGCCGCGGGGGAGACGCCGAGCGCCTGAGCTCGGGATGCGGGCGCATGGGGCTTGGCCCCCAGAGACAGTCGAGCCCCGGCAGGTCTCCCCGCCGGGGCTCGACGCCATCAAGTTGGTAGCGGGGGCAGGATTTGAACCTGCGACCTTCGGGTTATGAGCCCGACGAG
>CADEFY010000232.1 GCA_902826705.1 uncultured bacterium | reverse complement strand
TATGCCCTCGCGCACTGGCGCGCGCAGCCACCGCGGCAGTCGCGCGAGCGCACTCACATAGGGGTCCGCCATGTACTTGGGATAACCCGCGAACAGCTCGTCGCCGCCGTCGCCGGTGAGCACCACCGTCACGGATCTGCGCGCCAGTGCACAGATCAGGTGCGCCGGGATCGCCGCGGGCTCGGACAGCGGCTCGTCCTGATGCCACACGAGCCGCGGGATCGCCTCGCGCATCCGATGCGCATCGACCACCAACTCCTCGTGCCGCGTGCCACAGTGTTCGGCCACGCGTCGGGCATGATGCGCCTCGGAGTACTGGCCCTCGGACTCGAACCCGACGCAGTAGGTGCGCAGCGGACCAGTCATCTCACGTGCGGCGATCGCCACGACGATGCTCGAGTCGACGCCGCCCGAGAGCAGCGCACCCACTGGCACATCACTCATGAGATGCGAGCGCACGGCTGCAGTCACTCGTGACTCGAGCTCACGTGCGGCCTCGATGGGATCGAGCACGAGCTTGGGCTCGTAGGTCGCGCGCCACCAGGGATGGACGTGAGCGCCTCGTGCGTCGATCGAGAGGGTATGTCCCGCGGGGAGCTTCGAGATCCCCTCGAACATCGTTCGCGGCGCCGCGGCGTAGCGCAGCGTCAGGTGCTCCACCACGGCCACGGGGTCCGCGCGACGCTCCACGCCCTCGAAGGCGAGGAGCGACTTGATCTCGGACGCCAGGAGCACGCGCTCTCCAGAGCGCGTCCAGTAAAGCGGCTTGATCCCCACGTGGTCACGCGCGGCGAACAACCGAGTGCGAGCACGGTCCCAGATCGCGAACGCGAACATGCCCTCGAGATGCGACACGCAGTCATCGCCCCACTCCTCGTAGGCGTGCAGGATCGACTCCGTGTCGCTCTTCGTCCGGTATCGGTGTCCGCGGCTGGTCAGCTGGTCCCGCAACTCCCGATGGTTGTAGATCTCGCCGTTGAAGACGATCCAGGTCGACTCGTCCTCATTGGGGATCGGCTGGTGGCCCGAGTCGAGATCGACGATCGACAGCCGCCGGAACGCGAGTGCCACGCCCGGCTCTCGGTGCGTGCCGGCATCGTCGGGACCACGATGCCGCATCACGTCCGACGCATGATCGACCTCGAGCGCCGCGGGCACGTGTCCACGGGGGTCGAACAGGGCCACGAATCCGCACATGGGGGAGCGCTCCGAGCTAGCTTCGGGTGGGGGTCATGCGCGGTGTCCTCGACGCCTGCGCGGCCTGATAGGCCGCCGCCCACGTCGCGAACATCAGCCAGACCTGGAACTGGTAGATGGGGTTGCGCCAGAACTCGATCTTGAACTGATCGATCAAGAAGAACACGAGCTGGAACTCGCACATCAACAGGCTCGCGCGCGCGAAGTCCGGGTGGAGCAGGTCGTCACCTGCAGTACGGAGCATGCGGAAGAACCGGACCATGAGCCAGCCCCATGCGGTCATCCCGAAGAGGCCTGTGCAATTGAGGATGTACAGATAGAGGTTGTGCGGCCAGTACCAGAACTTCTGGCCGCCGCGCTCCTGCGAGTAGAACAGCCCGTGGCCGAGCAGCGGGTGGGCCTGCCAGCGCCCCCAGGCATCGGTCCAGGTGCCCGCTCGCGAGTCCGGCATCCAACCCACGAACTGGGACTCCTCCATGCGGAGGAACAGGTTGCCGGCGCCCGTCTTGTTCGCCACATACCAGTTCATGCCGAAGAACGCCGACAGGAGCAGGGCCACCGTGATCGTGAACGGGACCAGCTGGATGCGGCGTCGCAGCCGGAAGCAGACATACATGAGTGTGGCGGCGAGCGAGATCAGAGCACCGCGAGTCACCGTGGCGAACAGAGTGAACATCACAAGCACGATCAGGCCGCCCCACCAGAGCCGGGGATAGGTACCGCGCGCACGCGCGAACATGAAGCCCAGCATCAGGAGCGTGAGTCCGCAGTAGTCGGCGAGCAGCTCGTAGTCGAAGAACATCGAGCCGATGCGCATGTTGCGGCCGCCCTCGGCATTGCCGGTGGCGAACGTGATCCAGCCGGGGACGAGCGTGCCTCCGGGATGCCCCAGTTCCCAGACGGCGATGAGGCAGATCGAGAGGCTCGAGAGGGCCTGGAAGCCGATGAGTCGACGTAGACTCACCTCCTGCGTGACGTTCTGCACGACCAGCCAGAACATCACGACCGTGCCGAGGAACAGCCAGAAGTTCTGCAGGGCGAAGTACAGGTGACGCGCGTTGGGGACGTTGTAGAACGACAGCACCGCTGCCATGCAGAAGAGCGAGACCGGTGCGAAGATCGGATTGCCGTGCGGCGCAGGCAGCAGGCGCTGGCTCACCCGCAGCAGATACAAGATGCCGATCAGCAGGATGAGCGCCAGGTTCGTGCTGCCGAAGACGGTGCCGCGCGGGAACGGCAGGGCGAGCACGAGCACGCCGATCGCCGAGACCATGTCGAGTCGCCAGGCGACGCCCACGACGATGATCGCCGCCGCCACGGCGAGCACGCGGATGTTCGGCGTGAGGTACTGGTTGCCGAGCGCCACACCCAGTGCCACCACGACGCCGGCGAGCAGCAGCCGCTCGAGCCACACCGCCCACACGGGGGTGCGCGCCTCGGGCTTGGTGGGGTAGAGCAGGCTGCTCATGGCGGGTCGGCTCCTGGCGAGTGCGGGCACGCCTCCGCCTCGCCCATGATCGGCGTACCCCGCATCGCCACGGGGATCTCCAAGGGCTTCGGCGCAGCGCTCGGCCGGCGCGAGGGCCTCGGCGGACGAGGGCTCCAGTCTATCGAGCGCGAGCCGCACCTGCAACCGGCGAATCGGTGGAACTCGCTGCGGGACTTGGACCTACGTGCGATCTGCAATCCTCGCCGGTCTCACAGCGAGGTCCCGCTCCCGGCCCGGGGGGCCGGGGGCAGCGCCTGCAGGCGTCCCTCGCGCGCGAGGAAAGGCCGCCCCGGGCGATCGGCGGCTGCGGTCGCGTCCGTGGTTCCGGGGGCCACCACCGTCTCAGCGCTCAGGTCGGGTCGAGCGAGTACGACGCGAACGAACGCCGATGGATCGGAGGTCACCATGAGGTCGAACAGGGTGCGGCCCGCCGGGGTCTCGCGCTCCCCGGCGTCGATGAAGACCAGATGGGCGCCAGCGGGGAGCTCACCGGAGGCTTCCCGGAGGGTCGCGGCCATGGCCTCCTGGAGCCGGCCATAGCGATGCCACCCCACGGAGGCGAGCGCCGCGGCGCAGACCAGGGTGGCGACCGTGGCGTAGGTCGCCAGCAGTCGCACCGGCATCGCTCGCGGCTCGGGGGCCGCTGCGATACGCGAGACGCCGGTGAGGAACCAGCCGGTCGCGTACGCGATCCCGAAGGCGGGCGCGAGCAGATAGCCGTAGGACGGGCGACCGGAGATCGGCAGGTAGATCAGCGACCCGATCCCCGCCCACGCGAGCCCGGCGAGCACCTCTCGCCGCTCCTGGCGGCCGAGGTCCGAGTGCCAGGCATACGACGCGAGCGCTGAAGGGTGGCGCCAGCGCGTCCAGAGCAGCACCACCGCCGGCAGCGCCGCCAGGTGCGCGGAGAAGAAGGCGATGTTGCGCAGCACGTGGCCGCCGAGCCGCAGGTGGTAGCGGTGCGAGCCCGTCTGCGGCGTGGGCAGGATCACGAGGCGGAAGGCCGCGTAGGCTCCGGCGAGCGCCACGAGCGCTCCGGTCGCGGCGATCGAGGCGCGGCGCTCCGATGGCGAACGCCACGGCCACCGCGCCGCCTCGAGTGCGACGACCAGCGCCGGCAGCAGCACGATCTCCTCCTTGCACAGTGCGCCCGCGAGCATCACGGCGCACATGGCGGCCAGCGTGAGCCCTGCGCCCTCGCCGCGCCCGAGGCGGCGGATGGCGCGCGCGTGCAGCAGGAGCACGACCAGTGAGGCGAGGACCATGAGCGAGCCGGTCACGTTGGACACCCAGAGGGTGGTCCACGAGTACGCGTTGGGCTGCGCCCACACCGCCGCCGCCGCGAGTGCCGCGGTCTCGCGGCTGCCGCCGCGTGCGCGGACCAGGCGCGCGAGCAGCACACTCTGCAAGAGCAGCACACCGATCAGCACCGCCATCATGGGCGGGGCGTGCAGCCCGAACAGTCGCAGCATCCCGCCGTGCCAGAAGTCCACGAGTGGCCGATAGAGGCCGAAGCGGTTCAGCGTCGTCCAGACCTCGGCGGCACCGGCGGGAGTCCACGCGATGGCCCCGCGTTCGAGGTTGAACCAGTCGTCCGCCCGGAGGCTTCCGAGCAGGCTGGCGGCCAACTGCACGAGGCAGAGGACAGCGATCACGGACCACGCGCGCGAACGAGACCCCGGGGGGGACGGGAGCATGGGAAGACGCTATCAGGTCGTCGAGGATCGCGACAGGACCAGCGTCGTCGTCGCGCAGCCGTGTGCTAGCCTTCTCGGTCGCATGTCCCACTCCCCTTCGGCTCCAGATCGCGTCGCCCCCCCGCCAGCGCACGACGCCGCGCGTGTCGCGGTCGTGGTACCCGCATGGAACGAGACCGGCAAGATCGGCGCGGTGGTCCGCAAGGTGCCCCGCGGGAGGGTGGGCACCGTGATCGTGGTGGACGACCATTCCGCGGACTCCACGGCCGAGGAGGCGAGGCAGGCGGGCGCGGAACTGGTGCTCCGCCACGCCCAGAACCGTGGCGTCGGCGCTGCGATCCGCACCGGACTGTTCGCCGCTCGGGAGCGCGGTTGTGAGTTCGCCGCCGTGCTCTCGGGCGACGACCAGCATGAGCCCGACGAACTTCCGCGGATCCTCGACCCGCTCTTCGCCGGCCGCGCCGAGCTGGTGCAGGGGTCGCGGTGGCTCCCTGGCGGCGCCACGCCGGGGATCCCGCCGGACCGCCGGTGGCTGACCCGGCTCTACCCGCTGCTCTTCCGGCACCTGTTCTGGTTCTACCCGCACCCGGCCGTCTACATCATGATCCTGCCGGCGCTTGGCGTCATCAGCGAGATCGTCTCGACCTTCTCACGCAAGCGCATCTTCGGCTACAGCTTCGTGGCGTTCTCGTCACTGGCGATCGCGGTCTTCGGCTTCATCGTGTGGGCGCACCACATGTTCGTCGCAGGCATCACGGTCTACGCCGCGATGGTGTTCTCGTTCCTCAGCTTCTCGGTGGCCATTCCATCCGCCGTGAAGGTCTTCAACTGGGCGGCCACCCTGCACCGCGGATCGCTCAGCTTCGAGACGCCGATGCTCTACGTCTACGGCTTCTT
>CADEFY010000231.1 GCA_902826705.1 uncultured bacterium | reverse complement strand
CCAGTTCATCGCCAAGGCTGACGAGCGCGAGGCGCGCGAGCTGGCCACCAAGCGTGCGGCGCTGCGGCGCGAGAGCGAGATCAACCAGGTCGGCAAGGTGCCCACGCTCACCGAGTTCTTCTCGCAGATGGCGCAGGGCGGCACCAATGAGCTCAAGCTCGTCATCAAGGGCGACGTGGACGGCAGTGTCGAGGCGCTGGCCGAGACGCTGCAGAAGCTCTCCAACAACGAGGTCGCGGTGCGCGTGATCCGGCGCGCCGTGGGGCAGATCTCGGAGTCTGACGTGCTGCTCGCACAGGCGTCGAGCGCGATCATCGTGGGCTTCCACGTGCGGCCGGACGTCAAGGCACGCGAACTGGCGGAGCGCGAGAAGGTCGAGATCCGGCTCTACGACATCATCTACAAGGCCGTCGAGGACGTGAAGAGCGCGCTCGAGGGACTGCTCAAGCCGGAGATCGAGGAGGTCGTGCTCGGCAGCGCCGAGGTGCGTGCCGTCTTCAAGCTCTCCAAGGGCCTCACGGTGGCCGGCTGCATGGTCACCTCGGGCACGATCAAGCGCTCCGAGCAGATCCGGCTCTTCCGTGGCGAGGAGAAGCAGTGGTCGGGCCGACTGCTGCAGCTCAAGCGCTTCAAGGACGACGTCCGCGAGGTCGAGAAGGGCTTCGAGTGCGGCATCACGCTGGACGGCTACAACGACGTCCAGGAAGGCGACCGCGTCGAGGCGTTCACGGTCAAGGAGGTCGCGCGCTCGCTGTGACCTGCGGTGCGCTGCGCCGGGCCCTTGTCCGGTGCAGCGCACGGCGGCCACGAGGCGCGCGTCAGCGCCCCATGGTGGTGGGCATCGTCCGCATCGAGCTGCATGTGCCCGCAGCGCGATCGCTCAAGGACAAGCGGCAGGTGGTGCGCAGCCTCAAGGAGCGCATCCGCGAACGCGTCGGCGCCGCAGTGGCCGAAGTCGACCACCAGGATCTGTGGCAGCGCGCGGCGCTCGGTGTGGCCGTGGTGGCGGGCGACGGTGGGCGGGTGCGCGAGCAGCTCGATGACGTGAGGCGGCTCGTGGACCACGCGTTCGAGGCGCAGCTGCTCGACTGGCAGGAGGACGTGCAGTGAGGATCCGCCCCGAGAAGGTGGCGCACCTGATGCGTCGCGAGATCGCCGAGATCGTGCTCATGCAGCTGCGTGACCCGCGCATGAGCAAGATGATGTCGGTCACCGACGTCGAGGTGACGCCCGACCTGTCGTTCGCACGCGTCTACGTGAGCATGCTCGGCGACGACGCGCAGCGTGCGCTGTCCGTGAAGGCGCTGCAGCACGCGGCCGGGTTCATCCGCCGCGAACTCGGCGACCGACTCGGGCTGCGCGAGGTGCCGGAACTGCGGTTCATGCTCGACACCTCGCTCGACCGGGGCGCCCGCGTCGATGAGTTGTTGCGGCGCATCGACCAGGGCGAACCGCCGCCGGACGACGCCGAGGACGGCGCTTGAGCGCGGCGCCGGATCGCGCGGCGCCGCTCACCCCGTGGGCCGGGCTGCTGGCGGTGGACAAGCCGGCCGGCATCACCTCGCATGATGTCGTGGCCCGCGCGCGTCGCCGGCTCGGCACGCGTGCGATCGGGCATCTCGGCACGCTCGACCCCGCGGCCACCGGACTGCTCGTGCTGCTGGTCGGCGCCGCGACACGCTGCGCCACGGTGTGGCAGGGCGGACGCAAGAGCTACGCCGGCGTGGCGCGGTTCGGCGTGGTGACGGACTCGCAGGACCTGCAGGGCCGCGTGCTGTCCGAGGCGCCCGTGGACTCGCTCGATCCCGCCCGGATCCTCGCCGCCTCGCAGGCGCTCACCGGGGACCTGCTGCAGGTGCCGCCCATGGTCTCGGCGCTCAAGCATCGCGGCGAGCGCCTGCATGCGATCGCGCGCCGCGGCGAGCAGGTGCCACGCGAGCCCCGTGCCATCCATGTGGAGCAGTGGGTCTGGACGAGCTTCGCGCCCGAGGCCGCGGAGTTCGTGGTGCACTGCTCCGGCGGCACTTACGTGCGCACGCTCGTGCACGACCTGGGCGCCGCGCTCGGCACCGGCGCCGCGCTCGCACGGCTGCGTCGCCTCGCGAGCGCCCCGTTCTCGATCGAGCAGGCGGTGGCGTGGAGCGAGCTGCTCGAACACCCCGGACCCGAGGTGCTCGCGCGCCACGGCATCCCGCTCGACCGCGCGCTCGGCACGCTGCCCGCCGTGACACTCGACGCCGCGCAATCCGTCGCACTCGGCCACGGCCAGACCCTCACGTTGCCGGACCCCGGGGCGCACGCGCCGCTCGCAGGGGAGGCGCGATCGGTGGTGCTGCGCAGCGCCAGCGGCCGCGCGTTGGCACTGGGCGGACTGCATGCAGCAGCCGACGGCCGCTGGCAGGTGCGACCCCAGGTGGTGTTCCCGTGGGCCGTGCACGGTGCGGGGGCCGCATGAGCGCCGTGGTGGCTGTGGGGGTGTTCGACGGACTGCATCTCGGCCACCGCGCGCTGCTCGAGCGCGCCCGTGCGCGCGCCGGCACGGGCCGGTGCATCGCGGTGAGCTTCGACCCACACCCCGACGTGGTGCTCGCACGCGAGTTCCGCCCCATGCCGCCGTTGACGCCGCTGCCCGAGAAGCACGAGCGACTGGCCGCCATGGGCATCGAACTGCACGTGATCGCGTTCACGCGCGAACTGGCGGCGCTCTCGCCCGAGACATTCGTCGGGACGCATCTGGTGCAGCCGTTCGCGCCCACGCGGCTCGTGGTGGGCGAGGACTTCGCGCTCGGCCGTGCCCGCGCCGGCGACGTGCGACGGCTGGCCGAGATCGGGCGAGAGCATGGCTTCGAGGTGGAGTCGGTGCCGCTGTTGCGGCTCGACGGCGCGATCGTCACCAGCACGCGCATCCGCGAGCGCCTCGCCCAGGGGGACGTCGCCGCTGCGGCGCGCCTGCTGGGTCGCTCGCACACGCTGCAGGGACTCGTCGTGCACGGCGAGAAGCTGGGCCGGACCCTCGGGTTCCCCACGGCCAATCTGCGGCTCCTCGAGGAGAAGCAGGTGCCGGGGCACGGCATCTACGCCGTGCGCGCCCGCATCGGGGATGAGGCCATGTGGCGCCCGGCGGCCATGAGCATCGGCGTGCGGCCCACGTTCGGCGGCCAGGTCCGCACGCTGGAGGTGCATCTGCTCGACTTCGACGGCGACCTCTACGGCCGTACGCTCGAGGTGGAGTTCGTGCGGTTCCTGCGCGAGGAACTCCGGTTCGACGGCGCGGAGGCGCTGATGCGGCAGATGACCGCCGACGTGGAGCAGACCCGGCGGGTGCTCGCCGAGCCCGATCCGGCGGCCGGTATCGCGTAGTCCTTGCGCCAGAGTCGGGGCTTGGTGCCCCGCGGGCCGGGTGCTACATTGCAGGCTCGCGGAGCCCTGTGAGGCGCTGCGTGGTCCGCTCCGTCCGTGGAGGCCTGACACTCCCGGACCGGGGCCAGTCTTCCACCCCATCTGGCAGGAGAAGCCCCGTGACGCTCACGAGAGAGCAGAAGCTGGGCATCATCGAGAAGTTCAAGACGCACGAAGGCGACTCGGGCTCCCCGGAGGTGCAGATCGCCCTCCTGACCGAGAAGATCAACTACCTCACCGAGCATTTCAAGATCCACAAGCGTGACCACGCGTCGCGCCGCGGCCTGCTCCGCATGGTCGGCCAGCGCCGCCGACTGCTCGACTACCTCAAGTCGACCAAGGTCGAGCGCTACCGCAAGGTCGTCAAGGATCTGGGACTTCGTCGCTAGGATGGACCTGGCGGCGGTGGACGCGGCCCCGACGGGGCCGCGTTCCTTCTAGGGCGGGGGTGGTCCCCGCCCGGCCCGCCGGCCGACGCAGGGCCGGATGGGTGGTCGCATGCGGGAAGGCCCCGCGTGCATGCGAGAGACAGGAAGTGGCATGACCGAACAGAAGGTGACCGTGGATCTGGGGGGCAAGACCCTCACGCTGTCCACGGGCAAGTGGGCCAAGCTGGCCGGCGGATCCGTCGTGGTGCAGTTGGGCGAGACCGTGGTGCTGGTGGCCTCGAGCGCGGCCAAGACCGCCAAGCCGGGGATCGACTTCGTCCCGCTGACGGTGGACTACCGCGAGCGCACGTACGCCGCGGGCAAGATCCCGGGCGGCTTCTTCAAGCGCGAGGGGCGTCCGACCGAGAAGGAGACGCTCAGCTCGCGTCTGACCGACCGGCCGATCCGACCGCTGATGAGCAAGCAGTGGCCCTACGAGACGCAGGTCATGGCGACCGTGGTGTCGTCCGACCAGGAGCATGACGCCGACGTGCTGGCGCTGATCGGCGGCTCCGCGTCGCTGGTCCTCTCCGACATCCCGTTCCCCGAGCCGATGGCCGGTGTGCGCGTGGGTCGCGTCGATGGGCAGTTCATCGTGATGCCGACGTTCGCGCAGCTCGATGAGAGCGACCTGGACATCGTGGTCGCGGGCACGGCCAACGACATCATCATGGTCGAGGGCGGGTGCCGTGAGGTGCCCGAAGCCGACATGATCGCGGCCCTCGAGTTCGCCATGGGGCACATCCGCAGCATCGTCGCGGCCCAGCTCAAGCTGGTGGCCACGAACGGCAAGCCGAAGCGCCCGGTGGTCGAGAAGATGGACCTCTCCGCGCTCGAGTCCGACCTGCGAGCGGCATACACGGCGCGTCTGCGCGCCGCGATCCGCATCCCCGGCAAGGAGCGTCGTCAGGAGGAGCTGGACATCATCACCAGCGAGGCCCAGGCGAGCCTGGCCGAGAAGCACGGCGACAAGGCCCCGTACATCGGCAAGCTACTGCACGAGATCGAGCGCGATGAACTGCGCGAGATGATCCTCGCCGAGGGCGTGCGCGCCGACGGCCGCAGCCCCGACCAGATCCGCCCGATCACGATCGAGGTGGGTGTGCTGCCGCGCACGCATGGCTCGTGCCTGTTCACGCGCGGTGAGACGCAGGCGCTGGTCGTCACCACGCTCGGCACCAAGTCGGACGAGCAGCGGGTCGAGGAACTCGAGGGGCAGTCCTGGAAGTCGTACATGCTGCACTACAACTTCCCGCCGTTCTCGGTCGGCGAGACGCGTCCCATCCGCGGCCCGGGCCGGCGCGAGATCGGTCACGGCGCGCTGGCGGAGCGCTCGGTGGAGCCGGTGATCCCGGCGGACACCACGTTCCCGTACACGATCCGCATCGTGTCGGACATCCTCGAGTCGAACGGCAGCTCGTCGATGGCCTCGGTCTGCGGCGCTTCCATGGCGCTGATGGACGCGGGTGTGCCGATCAAGGCGCCGGTCGCCGGTGTGGC
>CADEFY010000230.1 GCA_902826705.1 uncultured bacterium | reverse complement strand
CAAGCCGGGTCGCATGTACGAATCGCCGGACGGCAAGGGCAAGGTGGTCCGCGACCTCGAGCCGGGCATGATGCTGTATCCGACCGGTGAGAAGGAGGGCGTGTGGTGGAAGGTCAGTGACGAACTGGGCAACGAGGGCTGGGTGAGCTCGGTGCTGTTCGGACTGTCCAAGTAGCCGCCGCCGAGACCGAAGCCACGGGCCGGGAGCCGAACGCTCCCGGCCCGTGGCGTATCAGCCCACGCTTGACGCCCGCTGCGCCGGCGCGGGAGAGTCCCCCGGTCGCTCCCCGCACGCGCTCCCCAGAAGGCCTCCTCATGCGAGTGCCCCACCTGCCGTTCGTGCTGCTTGCGTTCGTCCTGTTCCTCTCGCACGCCCCGTCGCGGGCGCTCGGCGCCCAGTTGCGGGCCGATGCCGCACTTCGTCGGTCCATCGAGGCGCAGGGTGCGCGGCTCGCGGCCGCGATCGACTCGCAGGACGTCGCCTTTCGTACGAAGGTCGTGCGCGAGGTGGTCGCCCCCGCTGCACGGGCAGGCGAGGGCGAGGCGCGCTGGCTGACCGTGATCGAGCGTCTGCAGGGCCACCTGGGACGATTCGCGTTCCACCACGCCGAAGTGCTCGACTTCGGCGAGGGCGCCGGGCGTCGCGTGTCGATGCATGTGTTCGGGCGCGCGAGCAGGACGGGCCGCTGGCACGACGTGCAGCTCATGCTCGAACCCGAGGCACCGCATCGGATCGCCTCCCTGGCGTTCCTCGCCGAGGTGGCCGAACCCGTCTACCTGCCGAACGGCGCCATCACGGAGGCGTCCACACTCGAGTGGCTCGAGGGCTATGTCGACAAGCTGGTCGCCGAAGAGGACCTGGCGGGCGGCCTGCTGATCGCCCAGGGGGACCGCGTGCTGTATCGGCGCACGTTCGGCCACGCGGACTCGGCGCGCAGCCGACGCATCGGGCCCGAGACTCGGTTCAGCATCGCCTCGGGCGGCAAGATGTTCACCGCGCTCGCGATCGCGCGGCTCGTCGAGCGCGGCGCCCTGCGCTTCGATGACACGTTGGCGCGTGTGCTCCCGGCCGTGGCCCATGAGCCCTTCGCGCAGCGCGTCACGATCGCGCAGCTCCTCAGCCATCGCTCCGGCGTGGGCGAGTACTGGACCGAGGAGTACACGCGGCACCGCGGCACGCTGCAGTCGCTGTCGGACTACCTGCCCTTCGTGCTCGCCGCAGGGACCACCTCCGTTCCTGGGACGCGATTCGAGTACAGCAACTCCAACTTCCTGCTCGCGGGACTGGTGCTCGAGGCCGTGACCGGTCGGACGTACGACGAGGTGCTGCGCGAGGAAGTGCTCCGACCGGCTCGGATGATCCACACCGGACTCGACCGGTTCAGTGACACGGATACGAGCCAGGTCCAGCAGCTCTCGCGCGACTCCTCGGGCTGGCGCATCGCGCCGCGTGGCGTGCGGGGATCGTCGGCGGGGGGCGCCCTCTCCACGCTCGATGACCTGCTCCAGTTCTCGCGTGCGCTCTCGCAGGGGCGTCTCGTCTCCAAGGCGATGCTCGACACCATGACGCATCCCCAGGGCACCGACCCCGAGGCGCTCGCGTACCCCTACGGCTATGGATTCCACGTGGCAGTCACGGCCGACGGCGTGCGCTCGCACGGGCATGGCGGGATCGCCGCGGGCAGCAATCTGGAGTGGCGCCGGTTCCCCGATCTCGACATCACACTGATCGCGTTCTCGAACCAGGACAACGGCGCCTACGACGACCTGCGCAAGAATGTGACTCGATTGATCACGGGCGAGCGCTGATCGCGCGTGTTGACGCGGGAAGCGCATGGCGGGACCGTGCGCCCATGTCCGACCACGAACCTGCTGGCCCCGCGCCCGAACGCATCGTCGCCGTCGACCTGCTCCGGGGTGCGGTGATGATCCTCATGGCGCTCGACCACGTGCGCGTCTTCGCGGGCGTACCCGCAGGCGGGCCCGAGCCCGCCGTGTTCTTCACGCGTTGGGTCACCCACTTCTGCGCCCCGGTCTTCGTGTTCCTGGCGGGCGCATCGGCGTGGTTCCACGGTCGGCGACACGGCGACCTGCGGCGTTGGCTCGTCACCCGCGGGCTCTGGCTGGTCCTGCTCGAGCTGACCGTGGTGCGGTTCGGTTGGACGTTCAACTTCGACTACACGCATTTCATCATGGCGGGCGTGTTGTGGGCGATCGGCTGGAGCATGGTCGCGCTGTCCCTGCTCGTGGGGTTGTCGCCACGGCGCGTGGGGCTGCTCGGCGTGGCGGTGATCGCATTGCAGCACTTCCTGCCATGGCCGCAGGGCGACACGGTCAGCGCCTGGTGGAAGCTGGGCTACGTCGGGTTCTGGGCCGGTCCCATCCCACTCGGGCCAGACGGACCGTCGCTGACCGTGTTGTATTCGTTCGTCCCCTGGGTGGGTGTCATGGCCGCGGGGTACGGCTTCGCGCCGGTGCTGCGATGGCCGGCCGTCTCGCGCGATCGTGCGTGTCTCGCGATCGGCCTCGGCGCCACGCTGCTGTTCGTGGGGTTGCGGGGCACCGGCGTCTACGGGGATCCGCGCCCTTGGAACCCTGCCGGCGACATGCCCGCGTGGCTCGCATTCCTCGACACCAGCAAGTACCCCGCGTCGCTGCAGTTCCTCGCCATGACGCTCGGCCCGGCCATCGCGCTGGTGCCGGCGCTCGAACGCGCCCGTGGCGCGGTCGCCGAAGTCGTGGCGGGATTCGGCAGGGTTCCGTTCTTCTACTATCTGCTCCATCTGCCACTCATCCACCTGCTCGCGGTCGCAGTCTCGTTCGTCCGTACCGGCGCCGTGGACCCATGGCTGTTCGGGAATCACCCCATGGCGGCGGGACCTGCTCCGGACGGACACCGCTGGGAGCTGTGGCTCCTGTACGGCGTCACCGCGGCCGCAGTCGCGTTGCTGGCCGGACCCTGCCGGTGGTTCGACGCCCTGCGTCGCCGGCGACGCCACGAGTGGCCCTGGCTCGCGTACTTCTGAGCTCCCCGCCGCGGCGGTGAGGGTGGGGCCCGGCGCGGCCGATACCTCGGGGACCTGAGGAGGTCCCCGATGATCCCGATGCGACCCCGCGCGCTGCGGCGCTCCGCGAGCGCCCTGCTCGCGATCTGCGTGCTCGTCACCGGCTGTGCAGGACCCACGAAGCTCGCCGAGCGAAGCCAGCGGAAGCTGGCCGGCGGGGACATCTGGGAGGCCTGGCGGCTGGCCACGCGTGCGCTCGACCGCGAACCGATGAACCCGCGCGCGCGCGATGCCGTGGCGGCCGCCGGCGCGGTGATCTCGAGCGACTGGCAGCGCCGCATCCACGCGCTCGCGGACGTCGACAGTCTGCGCGCGGCCGAGCAGGTGCTGGCATTCGCCGACTTCCGTGCGGAGGCTGCCCAGTACACCACGGTCGACGTGGCGCCGGGCTGGTCGGCAGCCGAACGCGACCTGCGCCGCGCCGCAGCGCATCAGCACTACACGCAGGGCAAGCACTCGAGCAGGGCGCGCCGACCGAAAGCCGCCTATGGGAGCTTCCGGGAGTGCGAGCGCTATGTGGACGACTATCGCGATGCCGCCAGACTCGCGGACGCCGAGTACGCGCGGGCCGTCACGCGCATCGCCGTGCTGCCGTTCAGCGCGCCCCCGGGCGATGCCACCTTCGGCCGCGATGTGGCGGAGAGCTGGCGTGACGCGGTCGCGGCCGAGCTCACCCCGGAGCATGCGCGCTTCACACGTGTGCTCGGAAGTGAGGACGTGAACGGTCGCATCACGCTGGCTCAAGCGGGCCGGCTCACGCGCGAGGAGGCGCTCGCCATCGGGCGCCGGAGCGGTGCGCGGCAGATCGTCTGGGGCTCCTTGGGCCGCATCGCATCCGAGACCAGCCTGCAGTACTTCCGCGACGTCATCTCCCGGCGAATCGTCAGCAAGGATGCGGACGGCAACCGCGTCGTCCGTTGGGTCGATGTGCCGATCGAGGTCGTGGCCCGGGTGCGCGACGTGTCGGTCGATGTCGAGTACGAAGTCGCTTCGACCCTCGACGGCACCACGCTCGTGCACGAGCAGGGGCCGCGCACCGCGCGAGCGCGGGTGGTCTGGACATCGTACGTGCCCGAGGGCGACCTGAACGGGTACGCGCTCGTCTCCGATGCCCGACGGCAGTCCGATCCTGCTCGCGCCAAGGACATCGAGACGCGCTGGAGGCAGGTGTGTGGCGAGTCCACCACGCTGCATCAGGTGCTGGCCGCCCGTCGCGAGGCGCGCGGAGGCGGCGGCTACGACCGCAGCGTGCTCGGCCGGTTCGTCACCGGCACGGCGCTCGTCTTCCTGCAGGAGCTGCCACCCGCAGAGGAACTGGCGCACGAGGCCGTTCGGCACGGATGGCGTCCGCTGGTCGAGCACCTGGCTCGGCTCGACGGCGTCGACGAGGTGGACCTGGGCGTCACGCTCACGGATTCCCGGGACTGACGTCACCCGAGTTCAGCCGGGCCGATCGAGCCACCGGGCGCCTCGGTTCGTCCAACGGTTCGGGCTTGCCAGCGTCGGGCCGCGTGCGTCTCACTGGATGGGTAGCGCGCTCCACATCGTACGCCCGCCCACCGGAGGCTCGCATGCCCAGTCCGAACCACCCCAGGTGCATCCTCGCCGGGATCGTCTTCGTCGCCGCACTCACCTCGAGCCTCCCCGCTCGCGCCGACGTCCTCGAGGTCTCGCCAACCAAGGACAACACGCTCATCGAGACGCCGATGTTCAACAGCAACGGGGCCGGGGACGGCATCTTCGTCGGGCGTGTCAACACGTTCGGGGACTTCACTCGACGTCGAGGGGTGATCGCATTCGACTTGTCGACGATCCCCAGTGACGCCACGGTGGACGCAGTCACGTTCACCCTGCAGATGGTGCAGACGCCCGATGGCGCCGCGCACGATGTGTCGCTCCACCGCCTGACGGCAGATTGGGGCGAGGGCGGCTCGATCGGCGGCGGGATCGGTGCCGCCGCGCAGCCCGGCGAGGCCACGTGGCTGCAGCGGAACTTCGGCAGCACCGACTGGGTCTCGGCCGGCGGCGACTTCGAGGTCGCTGCGAGCGCGACTCAGGTCGTGGCCGATGTTGGTTCGTACGCGTGGTCCGGTGCCGGGCTCGTCGCCGATGTGCAGGCGTGGGTGGACTCGCCTGCGAGCAACTTCGGATGGGCGATCGTCGGCGACGAAGCCATCGAGGGCACCGCCAAGAAGTTCCATTCTCGACAGGGAACGACACTGCCGCGACTGCGCGTCGAGTACACGCCCGCGAATGTCGGAACTCC
>CADEFY010000229.1 GCA_902826705.1 uncultured bacterium | reverse complement strand
CCGCTGGGAACGAGGCGCACTCGGAGCCGTCGCGCTCTACCGAGTCGACGATGCACGCTCACGTGGCCGCGTCGAGTGCGGGGAGGATGGCCGCATCTCGGCGTTCGTCGAGAAGGATGACACCCATTCGGGCCCGGCGTGGGTGAATGGCGGGCTCTATGCCTTCGCCCCGGCGCTCTGGCGCGAGCTCCCGATCGGCAGCAGTTCGCTCGAACGCGACACCCTGCCCCGCCTGGCCGCCGCCGGTCGGCTGCTCGGAGTACGCTGTGCAGGGCGCTTCGGCCGCTTCGGCACGCCCGACGACCACGCGAGGGCGGAGGAGGAGCTGACATGAAGTCGCTGTCCCGCTACTACCGGGCCCGCGCGCCCCTGCGCATCTCGTTCTGCGGCGGAGGCACGGACGTCTCGCCCTACCCCGAGCAGCACGGGGGCTGCGTCCTGTCCGCGACGATCGATCACTATGCCTACGCCTCGCTGCGGCCGCGGCGCGATTCGCGTGTGGCACTGGCCAGTCTCGACTACGACATCGTCGCGCGCTACGACCACCCCAAGGGCCTCCGGTTCGACGGCTCGCTCGACCTGCTCAAGGCCGCGATCCGGGCGCTGCGCGTGAAACGCGGCATGGACCTGTGGACGCACTCCGATGCTCCGCCGGGCTCAGGGCTCGGCGCCTCGTCCACACTCATGGTCACGTTGCTCGCGGTGCTGCGCGAGTGGCTCAAGCAGGAGCTCTCCCCCTACGAGATGGCCGAGCTGGCCTACAAGGTGGAGCGCGAGGACCTCGGGCTCGCTGGCGGGCGTCAGGACCAGTACGCCGCGGCCTTCGGTGGGTTCAACTTCATCGAGTTCCAGGCCGACGGCACGGTGGTCACGCCGCTGCGGCTCGCGCGCACCACGCTCGAGGAGCTGGAGTACCGGCTGCTGCTCTGCTACGTCGGCCAGACGCGCCAGTCGGCGCGCATCATCGAGCGTCAGACGCGTTCGTATGTGTCGGGCGCGGCGCGCACGGTGGCCGCGCTGGATGCGCTCAAGACGCAGACGCTCGAGATGAAGCGGGCGCTGCTGCTGGGGAAGATCGATGCGTTCGGCGAACTGCTGCATCGTGCCTGGGAGCACAAGAAGTCGCTCGCTGAGGGCATCTCCAACCCCAAGCTCGACCAGATGTACCGCGTCGCCCGCAAGGAGGGCGCGATCGGTGGCAAACTGACCGGCGCCGGCGGTGGCGGATACTTCCTGTTCCTCACTCGATTCGACCGCAGGCATCGTGTCGCCGGTGCGCTCGAGAAGCTGGGAGGCCAGATGGTGCCCTTCCAGTTCGAGTCGCGTGGCGTGCGGTCCTGGTCGGTGGCGCGCGAGCGCTGACCTGTCCGAGGCCCCGGACATGAGTCTCTGGGAAGGGCGGCGCATCGCGCTGCTGGGTCCACTGCACCCCTGGCGCGGCGGACTCGCACAGTACCTGCAACTGCTCGGGGAGGCGCTCGAAGCGCGGGCCGAGGTGCGTGCGGTCACGTTCACGCGCCAGTACCCCAGCCTGCTCTTCCCCGGAACCAGCCAGCTCGATGCGGCGGCGCCGCGACCGCGATTCCCGACCGTCGCGATGCTCGATTCGATCGGACCGCTGTCCTGGCGGCGCAGTGCGCGGCATCTCGAGGCGTTCGCACCCGGTGCCGTGATCCTCAAATGGTGGATGCCCTTCTTCGCGCCCGCGTTCGCCAGCACCGTGGCTGCGCTGCGCCGCCGCGGGACGCGTGTGGTGCTGGTGTGCGACAACTTGATCGCCCACGAGCCGCGGTTCTTCGACGCTGCGTTCACGCGGTGGATGCTGCGCGAGTCCGATGGCTACCTCGTCATGTCGGATGCGGTCGAGCGCGATCTCGACGCACTCCGTCCCGACGCCGTCCGTTCGCGCGTGCCGCATCCATTCTATGCCCAGTGCGACCGCGCGCGATGGCCGCGTGAGTCCGCACGCCAGCATCTCGGGCTGCACGGCGACGTGGCACTGTTCTTCGGATACGTGCGCGACTACAAGGGACTCGACACGCTGCTCGAGGCATGGCCGCACGTGCGTGCCCGGCGGCCGGTCACGCTCGTGGTCGCGGGGGAGTTCTACGAGCGGCCCGAGCGCTACCGTGCGCTGGCGGCCCGAGCGGGCGCCGACGCCGTGCGGTTCATCGACCGCTACATCCCCGATGAGGAGGTCGAAGCACTCTTCCGCGCGACGGACGTGACGGTGTTGCCGTATCGTTCGGCCACACAGAGCGGGGTCACACACGTGGCCTACGCACTCGGTTCTCCGGTCATCACGACGCGCGTGGGCGGGCTCGCCGAGACCGTGCGCGAGTGGGAGACCGGTCTCACGGTGCCGCCCGAGGCTCCGGGCGCGCTGGCGGAGGCCGTCGTGGGGTTCTTCGAGCAGGGACTGGGCGCGGCGATGGCGCCGCACATCGCCGCGTCGCGCGAGACGCATTCATGGGAGGCGCTGGCGCGCTCCACCATGGAGCTCATCGACCGGCTGCGGCCGACTCGGGGTTGGGCGTGATCCCCGGGCTGCGCGAGAAGATCCACGCACGGGTCAGTCCCGGCGAACCGCTACTCCGGATCCGTGGGGCCGGCCCCACACCTCCCGAGGCGCTCTGCGACTCCGACATGGTCGCGGCGTCGGCGCTCCTCACGCCGGAGCTCCCACGCGTCCCTCGGCGCACACGCGAACGCCGACGGCTCGCCGCCCGGGCTCGCGCCGCCGCACCAGCGGTCGGTCTCGCCGGCTCGTCGACGGGGGTGGCGTGAACGCGACCCCACGGCTCCTGGCGCGACGTGTCGCGCTCGCCACGTTCCTCACCCTCGCGCTGACCGGCGCCGGCCGGATCGCGGGCAGCGACGAGGTGACGATGTTCGAGGTGGCCCGTGCGATGTTGGCGGGGCGGATCGATGTTCCCGAAGGTGCGACGCTGACCGGTCCGGACGGCCGTCACTACAGCAAGAACCACGCGGGCCAGGCTGTGATCGCTTTGCCGATCGTCGCGCTCGGCGAGGGCGCGGCCCGACTGTCGGGACTGAGCGAGCCGCGGCAGCGTCTGATGGCTCGAGCGGTGGCTTCGGGGTGCAACGCGATCGTCGTGGCGTTGCTCGCAGGAGCGATCGTCACGCTCGCGGTCCGGCTGGGGGCGTCGCCAGCCGCTGCCGCGGGCGCCGCCGCCGGCGCCGTGTTCACGACGCCACTCTGGGTGTACGGCAAGAGCTTCATGGCCGAGCCGCTGCAGGCGCTCGGGTTGCTGCTGGCCGTGGTCGGTTCCGCGCTCGCCTGCGAAGCCACCGCGCGCCCGGCGGCGGACCGCCGCCGCGCCGCGTGGCTGAGCGCCACCGGCGTGCTGATCGCACTGAGCGCCAAGGCGAGCATGTGCCTGCCGCTCCTCGCGGGGGTGGCCGCGACCGGCGTGTGGCGTGAGCGGGCTGCGCTGAGGCCGCTCGCGGCATTCGCGCGCGCACTGATCGGGCACCGCCCGTACATCCGCCCTCGGTTCGTCGACCCCCTCCAGGACGGCTCCGTCGCCCAGGCGGCGCTCGCGGCTTTCTCCACGCCGCTCCTCGTGGGCCTGCACGGGCTGCTGTTCTCCTCGGGCAAGGGCCTCGCGTGGTTCGCGCCACTCGCGTGGCTCGCGCCGTGGGGTGCCGCAGCCATGCTGCAGCGCCGGGCCCACCGCGACACTCCCCGCGCGGTCGCCGCGCACGCGGCGGCTCGTGGTGCGCTCGCCGCGGTCACCGTGCTGCTCGTGCAGTCCGCGACGTTCCAGCACTGGGCCGGCGACGGTTCCTGGGGGCCGCGCTACCTCGTGCCGGCGGTGCCGTTCCTCATGGTGCTGGTGGCGTTCGCACTCACCGGGGCCAGCGCGACGCGCCGACGCATCGCATGGGCGCTCGCGGCGGCGGGCGTCTTGGTGCAGCTCGGCGGCGTCGGCGTGTACTACGGCGTGCAGATGCGCGTGGCGGGGGACTACCCGTACGCACGTCCGCTCGAGGATCCGCGCTCGCTCGAGTCGAGCCACTGGAATCCGCGCTTCTCGCCGATCGCCGGGCACTGGCAGCTGCTCGCGAGCGACCTGCGCGAGCACTTCGCCGGCGACTGGCCGCGGGTGCAGGCCGACGGCGGCGACGCGCGCCTCGGCGTGAGCGAGCAGGACCAGCGTGCGCTGTGGCGCGGCATCGACCTGTGGTGGCTCTATGCAGCCTACGCGGGCGTGCCGTTCGCGCCGCTCGCGGCCGCCGCCCTCATGCTGCTCGCATCGAGCCTCTGGGCCTGGTCGCGCGTCGCGGCCGCACTGCGGGGCGGGGCGCCGGCATGAGGACGCTGACCGCACTCGTCCTCGCGTGGAACGGCCTCGGGCTCACGCGAGCCACCCTCGACTCGCTCGCCGCCTGTCGGCTGCCGCCCGGGTGGCGGCTGCATCGCATGGTGGTCGACAACGCCAGCGGCGATGGCACGCCCGCGGCGATCGCCGCGGAATACCCCGACGTGGAACTCATCGCGCTCCAGGAGAACCGCCGCTTCGCCGGCGGCAACAACGTCGGGCTGCAGCGCGCGCTCGCCCGCGGCGACGATGCCGTGATGCTCATCAACAACGACGTGCTCGCCGACCCCGGCATGCTGGAGCGCCTGCTCCTCGCGCTCGAGCAGACACCGGGCGCGGGCGCAGCCTCGCCGCTGATCTACCACGCAGCCCCGACCGACCGGATCTGGTACGCCGGGGGCCGTTGTGTGCCGTGGCTCGCGCACACCTCCCATGTCGGTATCCGGCAGGCCGACCGCGGGCAGTGGCGCAGCATCATCGACACGGGCTACCTGACCGGGTGCTGTCTGCTCGCCACCCGCCAGGTCTGGCAGGAGGTGGGGCTGCTCGACGAGCGCTACTTCATCTATGCCGAGGACGCGGACTGGAGCCTGCGCGCGCGCGCGCGCGGACATCGGCTCCTGCTCGTGCCCACGGCCCGGCTGTGGCACGAGGTCAGCGCCAGTTCGGGAGGGGCCGTGAACCCCTGGAAGGTGCATCACCGGTTGCGCGCCAACTGGACGCTCTGGTCCACGCATGCGCGCGGGCTCGCAGCGCTCACCTGGCGGCCGGCCTTCCTGTTCCAGCAGCTCGCGCTCATCGCCATGCTGCTGCTGCGCGGACACGTGCGCGCCGCCGCCGCCGTCCCCGGCGCCTTGCTGCAGGCGGCCGCGGGCCGGCCGATCGCCGAGTCGCAGCCATGAGCCCGGCGCGGGCGCATGCACCGGAACGCGGCGCGACCGACCCGGCCGTCTTCCTGCGCGAGGTGATCGCCGACCAGCCGTCGTCG
>CADEFY010000228.1 GCA_902826705.1 uncultured bacterium | reverse complement strand
ATGGACGCGGAGGAGCAGGTGCAGCTCGACGTCAACGCGCTCGCCGAGGGGCACGCGTTCATGGCGGTGGGCGACTTCGAGGTGAGCCCCGATGGCGCGCGTCTCGCGTACTCCACCGACTCCACGGGCTACCGCCAGTACGTGCTGCACGTGCGCGAGCTGTCCACCGGTGAGGAGCGCCGCGCTGTCGCCGAGCGCGTGACGTCGGTGGCGTGGTCAGCAGACAGCGGCACGCTGTTCTTCACGCAGGAGGACGCGGTCTCCAAGCGCTCGCACCGGCTCTACCGCGCCTCCCTCGCCGACGGCGCGCATGCGTTGCTGCATGAGGAATCCGACGAGCGCTTCGGCGTCACCGTGGGGCTCACGCGCAGCGGCGAGTGGATCGTGTATGCCTGCGGCAGCCACACCACCACCGAGGTGCGCGTGCTGCCGGCCGCCCAGCCCGACGCGGCGTTCACGCTCGTCGCGGCTCGGCGACAGGACATCGAGTACGACCTCGACCACCGTGGCGGTGAGTTCTGGATCCGCGTCAACGATCGCGGCCGCGAATTCCGCGTGGTCACTGCGCCTGTCGCCACGCCGGGGCCGGAGCACTGGAGCGAGGTGCTGCCCCATCGTGACGACGTCACGGTGGGCTGGCTCGCGTGCTTCCGCGACGTGGTCGTGGTCGGCGAGCGACAGGATGCGCTGCCGCATCTGCTGGTGCTCCACCCGGCTTCGGGTGCCCGCCGCCGCGTGCCCTTCGAGGAGGCGGCCTATCTGGTGAGCGCGGGAGTCAACGAGCAGTTCGACGCCACGTCCTTCCGCTACACCTACCAGTCGTTCGTCACGCCCTCGAGCGTGTACTCGCTCGATCTGGCGTCGCTCGGCTCCACCCTGCTCAAGCGCCAGCCGGTGCTGGGCGGCTACGACCCGGCGCGCTATGTGATCGAGCGCATCGAGGCCGTGGCGCCCGACGGCGAGCGCGTGCCGATCTCGCTCCTCGCGCGCCGCGGCACGCCGCGCGACGGCACCGCGCCCTGCCTGCTGTACGCGTACGGTGCGTATGGCATCTCGGGCAACGTCGCGTTCAGCCCCAGCCGCTTCAGCCTCGTGGACCGCGGCGTGGTGTACGCCGTCGCGCACATCCGAGGCGGCGCGGACAAGGGGCAGCGCTGGCACGATGCCGGCCGCATGGCGCACAAGATGAACACGTTCACCGATTTCATCGCGTGCGCCGAGCACCTGGTGGCCGAGCGGATCGTGGCCCCCGACCGCATCGTGATCCAGGGCGGCAGCGCCGGCGGACTGCTGATGGGCGCGGTCACCAACCTGCGCCCCGAACTCTGGCGCGGCGTGCTCACGCAGGTGCCTTTCGTGGACGTGATCCACACCATGCTCGACACGCAGCTTCCGCTCACGGTCGGGGAGTTCGAGGAATGGGGCGACCCGAGCGTCCCGGAGCACTACGGCTGGATCCGTGCCTACTCGCCTTACGACAATCTCGCCCCGCGCGCCTTCCCGGCGATGCTGGTCAAGACGGGGCTCAACGACTCGCAGGTCGGCTTCTGGGAACCCGCCAAGTACGTGGCGCGATTGCGCGCGTTCAGCACGGGCTCGAACCCGGTGCTGTTCCGGATCGACATGGGCGCCGGCCACGGCGGCGCCAGCGGCCGCTACGACGCCCTGCGCGAGCTGGCGTTCGACTACGCCTGGGTGCTGGCCACGCTGGGATGCCCCGAGGATCCGCTTCCGCAGTAACGCGGCAGCTCAGGCTGTCTGCGAGCGCGACACGCCTCGGCATCGCCTCGAACGTCAGATCCGCAGCCACTCACCGATCGCATCGATGTACTCCGGAACAGGCATGGAGTGGATGTCGAGGTCGGTGAAGCCATCTGCCATCCGACGGTCGTACAGATCGGACTCGAAGTCCGTGAAGCGACTGAAGATCCTACTCGCGCCCGCGGCGTTGCGCAGTCCGACGGTTTCCACGAACCACTCTCGAATCGCTCGGACGACCTTCGAGGGCTCGTTGCTGTGGGACTTGATGTCCATGCCCGAGAGATCCGATATCGCGCGCTGATAGTCGTACGGCTCCCTCTCGAGGATCAGGCATCGCTTGGACCGCAACGATCTTCCGCCGAACTTCCTGGCGCCGTGGTCCACTCCGAGCTCGAATGGCAAGTTGAATCGTGCGAACTCCCCGGGGGTGGAGGACTTGATCCGCGAGAGATCATGGATGCTCAGTCGTGACGCTCGGATCAGCTCGACGATCTTGCCCAGACGATCCTGCCCGGAATCCGAACTCTCGCTGGCCAGTCGTGGTACGTGGCCGAGTGCCAAGACCGTGAACAGCATCGGGCGCAGGAGACTGCGGTACGCTTCATCGAACGGGCAGTTGATGAACACACGCGTCCGGAAAGACCCCAGAGGTCGCCTCCGACGGCTCACCGCTTGTCGCGAGGCGGGAGCGGATCGTTTCCGTGGGAGTCCTTCTGCCGGACGGTGCCGTCCCGACGATGGATGTAGAGCTCGGACTTGGCCGACCTGCTGGCCGAGCGAGCCCAGTCGATCGCCTGCTCCTGCTTCTCGAAGTGCTTCGAGGCTCGCTCAGCGCCGCCCTTGCGCACATTCCAACCACCGTCCATCCCGGGCACGACGTGATAGGACTTCCTGTTCATCTGGACCTCGATCAGGGGGCGGTGGCTCACGCGCGCCCGGCTGCTCGCAGCGCGAGCCGAGCAAGGACATCAGGCTACCTCCCGGGTGAGGCAGGGTCCAGACAAGCTCACGTCAGGGAGCGCCTTCTCTCGACTCGAGCCGCGCCACGCGCTCCGCGAGGTCGGCCACCTGGGCGCGCAGCGCCTGCAGCTCACCCGAGGACTCGCTCGTGGCCGCGGACCGCGGGAGGGGCGCTGCATGGCCCGGAGCCACCGCGGCGCTCGGACGCGCGCGCAGCGCCTCCAGCTCGGGTCCCAGGTAGAGCGCATGCGTGACCATCTGCCCGCGGCCGGCGGCGGAGAGCTCGATCATCAGGCCACGCGCCACGAGCCCGTCCACGATCGGCTTGAGCGCGGCCTGGTCCTCGATCGGCTCCATGCGCGCCGCCCGGGCGCGCAGGTCGCCGAGCGTCTGGGGCCCGCGCAACAGCAGCTCCGCGAGGACCGCCAGTTCGGCGCGGTTCACTCCCAGCCAGTCGTAGGCATGGTGCTTGTACTTGGACACGCGACCCGTCCAGTCGATCTCGCTCACCACTCCGTGCGTGCGCAGGCCGTCGAGCGCCTGCTCCACGTCGACGTCGTCATAGGCCGTGAGCGGGTCGCGGTTGTTCTTCTGGTTGCAGCCCACGACGATCGCGTTGACCGACATGGGGTAGCCCGCGGGAGTGGTCTTGGCCTTCTCGACCAGCACGCCGAGCACACGGCGCTGTCGTTCGTCGAGGGGCTTCCAGGTCGGGGTCGTGGGCGCGGTTCCGGACGGTGGCAGGGTCACGTGAGCCTCGGGATGGCGATGGAGGGCGACCGGGGCGAGCGGTCGCAGTGAAGCACCGCGCGGCTCGCCGGGCCAGCCCTCCCAAGCTCGCACTGGCATGCGCGAGGGCCCAGGACTACGCTGCCGGCCTCACGACGGATGAGGAGGTGTCCCATGCGCTGGTCACGGTGGACCTGGTGCAGTCTCGCGATCGCGTCGTCGGCGAGTGCCCAGAGCTTCAACATCGACTTCGGCGCTGCCGGTTCGGCTCCCGCCAGCACGTACGGTGCCGCGGGCTCGCCCGGAGTCTGGAACGTCATCGGGGTGCTCCCCGGCTTCTCGCGCACTCCCCTCGTCGATCTGCAGGGGGCGGCTGGACCCGTGGAGCTCTACATGTACGGGGGCAGCTCGCTCGCTCTGCTCGCCGTGGATGACGCCGGCACACAGGGAGATGACGCGGCGCTCATGGACGACATGCTCATCGGATCCAACGATCCCGTCGATGTCTGCGTCTGGATCGACGGCCTGGAGCCCGGCGAGTACGAGGTGCTCACCTACGCGCTCACGCCCGGTGAGTCCACCCGTGAGTGCCGCGTGCGGGTCGACTTCGCGGACCAGGGGGAGACGATGATCGGTGGACCCTGGCCCGGACAGATGACCGAGGGCACGACGCACGCACGCCACACGGTGACCTCGGGGAACGGGCGCATCGGACTCCACTCGGGGCTGTACAACGGCTATCTGCAGTCCGGCATCAACGGCGTGCAGGTGCGTCCGACCGCACTGCTCGGAGTGGAGGCCACGCGGCCACGCGACGCGTGGCGGCTGGTGGCGTCCCCCGATCCGGGCCGTTCCACGCAATGGTTGGTCTTCAGCGGCCCACCGACACCCGGTGGATCCGTGATCATCCACGACGTCTCGGGCCGCGCCGTCTGGTCGGCTGCCATCGACGCCGCAGCCGCGGAGACCCGCATCGCGTGGCCGGGTGTCGACCTCGCCGGGGGGCGCATCGCGCCGGGGGTGTACGTGGCGCACTGGCGCGACCGCGAAGGCCGACGGCTCGCGAGTCGGCGGCTGGCGCGCGTCCGCTGAACCGGGCCTGGCGCTACCAGACGCGAGTCGCCTGATGGCCTGCGAGCGCTGCCGTCATCCGAGGGCGATCCGATACCGCAGTGCGGGGCCCCCGCCCTGCTGGGGGGGCTTCTCGAAGCGCTCGTGCAGCACGCCGCCGCAGGCCTCGATCACGCGCTGCGAAGCCGTGTTGCCCGCGTTCGTCGTGAGCTCCACGTAGCGCAGCCCCTCGGCGCGAGCGAGCGGCAACGTGGCCGCGAGCGCCTCCCGCGCGTAGCCGCGGCCCTGCTTCCAGGGCACGACGGCGTAGCCGATGTGCCCCATGCAGGTCGGCGGCAGCGCCTCGGTGCCGGGCTGCCAGCGGAAGCCGATCGAGCCGCAGAACTCCCCATCCCACATCCAGCGCAACACGCCGGGGATCCGCGGCACGCTGGAGCCGTCGGGCAGGCGCACGGGTTCGCCGCGGGCCTCGCGATCCACGAGCCCCGCCAGGAACTGCTCGGGGCCTTGGCGGATCCGCTCCAGTTCCTCCGCCGCGGCGACCGCGGCGCGCGCCGTGTCTGCGGACCAACCCGCCTCGAGCGCGGCGACGTAGGATGGCAGGTGCTCGGCGGCGGGCCAGACCAGGTGCATCACGCGCGGACCCGGCGACTCAGCGGTGCTGGTCGACCAGGATCGGATTGCCGTCGGGGTCCACCACCACGAAACTCGCGGGGCCCGTCGTGCTCTCGTCGGCCTGGCTCTGGAACGTCATCCCCTTCTCGCGAAGCTGCTTCTGCATCTCGCGCACGTCCGTGAACGACGGCAGGTTCTGCG
>CADEFY010000227.1 GCA_902826705.1 uncultured bacterium | reverse complement strand
GGTATGGACGTCAATGCCGCGCGGCGGCTGCGCGAATGGGTCATGAAGTGGGTGCGCGAGCGGCCCGAGCGCACCGTGCTGCTCACCACCCACTACATGGCCGAGGCCGACCAGATGTGCGACCGCATCGCGATCATCGACCAGGGCCGCGTGCTCGCCAACGATCGCCCGGCCGAACTGCGCCGGCGCGTCGAGGGCGGACAGCACGTGGAGCTCGAGGTCAGCGCGCGGGACGCCACCGCCCTCGAACTTCGCACCTTGGGCGAACTGGTGCTGGCATGGGGCGCTCCGCATCCCGAACGGGGCACGCACACGCTCAAGTTCCGCATGCCGGACGGCTCGCGACTCGGCGACACGTTGCGCGCGCTCGAGGAGCGCGGGCTGTCGGTGCAGGGGCTCTCCACGCGCGAGACCAGCCTGGAGGACGCGTTCATCGCGATCGTCGGCCGCGGTCTCGACGACGCGCCGGCGGCCTCGTGAGCCGCGCCACCGCGCGCGGTGCCGAGCTGTTCCTGCGGGCCACGTGGGCGCGCGCGTACGTGCGGCTCGTGGGCTCGTTCCGGCAGCCGGAGTGGCTGCTCACCGACGCGCTGTTCCCCAACCTCGGCATGTGCGCATTCGTGCTCCTGTACCGCGGACTCGGCGCGTCGCGCAGCATGGAGGCTGTGGCGATCATCGGCGGCGTGCTCGTGACGTTCTGGTTCAACGTGCTCTGGGGCATGGGCGCACAGATGTTCTGGGAGAAGCAGCAGGGGCAGCTCCAGCTCTACTTCGCCGCGCCCTGCTCACGCATGGCGATCCTCACCGGCATGGCGGCCGGCGGGCTCGTCAGCTCCACGATCCGCGCGTTGGTCGGCGTGGCGATCGGCGTGTTCGTCTTCCACGTGCAGCTCGCGCAGGTCTCTTGGCCGGTGTTCGCGGCCGTGTTCCTCGTGACGATGCTCGCGCTCTACGCGCTGGGCATGCTGCTCTCGAGTCTGTTCGTGCTCTACGGTCGCGAGGCATGGCATCTCTGCAATGCGCTGGGCGAGCCGGTGCAGTTCGTCTCAGGGCTCTACTTCCCGGTGCGCACCTTCGGCGAGGTGGGCGCGGCGCTGGCGGGGATCATCCCGCTCACCTTGGGTGTCGATGCGCTCCGTCAGGTGCTGTTGGGGCCCGCCGCACGCGGCCTGTTGCCGCTCTCCACCGAGATCGCGCTCCTCGCCGGCGGCACGGTGCTCCTGCTGTGGCTCGCGGCGCGCGCGCTCGAGCACTTGGAGCGGCTGTCCAAGCAGGAGGGGAGGCTGACCCAGCGATGGCAATGAGCCTCACGCTGCAGCGCGTTCGCACGTCGGCATGGCTCGGCTGGCAGGTCGAAGGCAACTGGGCCGACCCCACGCTGTTCGCGATCTACGTGGTCGCGAGGCCGCTCGCCACCGCGCTGATCCTGGTGGCCATGTACCGCGCCGTCGGCGGTGCGCAGACGCATGACGCGTTGTTCGCCGGCTTCTACCTGGCCAACGCGTTCCACAACTACGTCAACTCGGTCGTAGTGGGCATGGGCTGGGCGGTGTTCGAGGAACGCGAGGAGTACGAGACGCTCAAGTACGTCTACACCTCGCCGGTGGGACTGTTCACCTATCTGGCGGGCCGTTCGCTCGTCAAGTTCGCGCTGGCCAGCGTGAGTGTGGCGCTGATCCTCGGGCTCGGCTTCCTCGCGCTCGGGCTGCGGATCGATCCGGCCCAGGTGCAATGGGCGCCACTCGCGTTCTCGATCGTGCTCGGCCTGATCGGCGTGCTGTTCGTGGGGTACCTGATGGCGGCGCTCTGCCTCGTGCTCACGCGGGCGGCGATCACGATCATCGAGGGCACCACGGTCGCGTTCTACCTGCTGGCTGGGGTGATCTTCCCGCTCGATCTGCTGCCGATGGCGTTGCGCGTCGTCTCGCTCATGCTGCCCTTCACGTGGTGGTACGAGGCGCTGCGCCGATTCGCGTTCGGTCGCGGCGCGAGCGTGCAACTGGCATCGCTCTCCGACGGTGCACTGCTCGCCGCGTTCATCGGCGTGACCGCGGTCACGGGTGTCGTGGCGTGGGTGGGTTGTCACGCACTGGACCGCCAGGCGCGCAGACTCGGCCGCGTGGACCAGACCACGCTCTTCTAGCGTTCTCCGCGCCGTCCTCACTCCGCAACGCGCCGTCGTGCACGTCGCACGGCGGCGCTTCGCGTCCCGAGTCGCTTCGTGTGGGGCCTCCACGACTGGCGCTCGCTCCTGCCGATGGCGCGCACGTTGCTCAAGTCGTCCGTGCGCATGGCCGAAACCCATGGTCGCTCATCACACGTGCTCACCCCGACCAACGACCCCGGGAGGAATCTTGTTCTTCAGTCCCCTCATCACCGCCGGCCTGCTCGCCGCCGCCAGCCTGTCGCCCGCCGGCGTCGTCCAGACCCCGTCCAGCGCGCGCACCAATGCCATCGTCGTCTCATCCTCGCCGCGAACGGGTTCGGCAGCGACCCTCGTGCCCGAGAGGGGGCAGGAGGCCCCGGATTTCGTGTACCAGTCGCATGACCACCTGTGGCAGAACCTGCATAACATGTTGGAGGAGCACCATATCCTGCTGGTCTTCGGCGCCACCGACGCGGAACTGGCACGCCTGGAGGCCGACCGCGAGCCGCTGCAGTCACTCGGCATCGCACCGGTGGCCGTGGTCACCACCCGTGACAGCGATGCGCGCCGCACGGTGCGCACGTTGAACCTGGGCTACAGCCTGCTGGCGGATCCGCGTGGGGCGATCGGCGAGCAGTACGGCGTCCGTGAGGCCGCCGTGGCGCAGGACCGCGCCATGTGGTTCATGATCGACCGTGCCGGCGCCATCCGCGACCTGGGCGAGGGGCTGGCCCCGGAGTCCGGCTGGCAGGCGCTGGCGTCCCAGGCGCTGAGCGCTCCGGCGAGCGGGACCACCGCCGGCGAGTAGGCGGGCCGCCGCATCACGCGAGAGCCCCCGGTCCGCATCGGACCGGGGGCTCTTCGCATGCTCGCACGGAGCACCGGTGCGATCGCGAGCCTCAGGCCGCCTCGCGGGCCTCCTCCGCGTCGGAGTGCAGCCAGCGGCCCAGCACCTCCTCGAGCCGCTTGCCCTGCACGGGCTTGGCCACGAAGTCGTCCATCCCGGCGGCGAGGCAGTTGTGGCGGTCGCCCTCCATGGCGTTGGCCGTCAGTGCGATGATCGGCAGCCGGCCCTCACGCAACGACTCGATCTCGCGGATGGCACGAGTGGCCGCGTAGCCGTCGAGCTCGGGCATCTGGCAGTCCATCATGATGGCGTCGAACTCGCCCGTCTCGTACGCGTGCACGGCCTCGAGCCCATTGGACGCCACGGTCACGGTGCAGCCCAGCTTCTCGAGCATGCGCACTGCCACCTTCTGGTTGGTGGCGTTGTCCTCGGCCAGCAGCACGCGTGCGCCGAGGAACGGCTGGGTCGGTTCCCGCCCCGACGCGGCCAGCGCTGGGTCCAGTTGCTCGCGGGTGATCAGCTTGAGCACCGGAGCGGGCGCGACGAGCAGCCGCTCGAGCGCCGCGGCGAGCGTGGCCGCACGCACCGGCCGCGCAAGCCAGCCTGAGAGCCCGGCCTCCTCCAGTTCCGCGATCGCGTCCTCGGGCGGCGTGCGGCGCAGCGCCATCACGCGGGGCCGCTGCACGCCGCTCTGGTGGATCGCGGCCAGCAGCGACAAGCCCTCAGCGCCCTCGATCGGCTCGATCAGCACCACGAGCTGCACCGGATCGCCCGCCTCCTCGGCGCCCTTCACGCGGCGACGGATCGCATCCACGCTCGCCACCTCATCCACGCGCGCGTGCCAGGTCTCGAGCTGTTCCCGCAGTGCTTCGCGTGTGTCGGGCGGCAGCCCGGCCACCAGCACGCGCGTGCCATTGAGGTCGGCCGACACGCTCGGGTGCGCCGCGGCCGTGGGATCGACGGGCAGGCGCAGCGTGAACCAGAACGTCGAGCCCGCGCCGTCGCGGCTGTCGAGCCCCATCTGTCCTCCCATCTGCTCGGCCAGCCGGCGGCAGATGACCAGCCCGAGGCCGGTGCCGCCGTGGCGGCGAGAGAACGAGCCGTCCACCTGCGAGAACGGTTGGAAGAGCAGCGCCTGCTTCTCGGGCGAGATGCCGATGCCGGTGTCGCGCACGGCGATCCGCAACTCGGTGTCCTCGAGCCCGTGCTGCTGGCCGCGGATCTCCACGGTGATGCCGCCGCGGTCCGTGAACTTGACTGCGTTGCCGACAAGGTTGAGCAGCACCTGGCGCACGCGGCCGGCGTCGCCCACGAGCCGCACGGGCGTGCCGGGGTGGATCCGCAGCGTGAGCTCGAGCGACTTGTCGGTGGCGCGGCCGTGCATCAGGTCGAGCACCTCCTCGGCCACCTCGAGCACGGAGAACGGGGTGTGGTCGAACACCATGCGGCCGGCCTCGATCTTGGAGATGTCGAGGATGTCGTTGAGGATCGTGAGCAGCGCCTCGGCCGAGTGCGTCATGGTCTCGACGTACTCGCGCTGCACGCCGTCGAGCGCCGTGTCGCGCAGCAATGACGCCATGCCGAGCACGCCATTCATGGGCGTGCGGATCTCGTGACTCATGGTGGCCAGGAACTCGCTCTTGGCGCGGTTGGCCGCGTCGGCAGCCTCCTTGGCCCGCGCCATCTCACGCTCGTTGCGCCGGCGCTCGGTCACGTCCTCGATCACGTACGCGAAACGCGGCTGCGACGCCGTGCCCGTGGTCAGCACGGTCACCGTGGCTTCGAGCGTCACCTCCTCGCCGGCGCGGTCGAGCGCGAACTCGAACGACACGGGCGTGCCCTGCCGCTCGCACTGCGCGAGCCGGTGGCGCCACAGTCCGAGCGCGTCCTCGGGGAGCGGCGCCGCCCCGCCTTCGGTGCCGTCGCCCTCGAACAACCGTTCCGCGCGCGCATTGCGCACCACGTGCACGAGCGCGCCATCCTTCAGTTCGACGATGCCGCGCATCAGTTCGGCGTGGTCGAAGAAATGCAGCAGCAGGAGGTCATGCTCCTGCGCTTCGGTGGAGGCGGTCTCGGAGCCGGGAGTCGGGACCTGTCCCGCCCAGCGCGAGAGCGCGGCGCCGAGCTCCCCGGCGATCCGGCGCAGTGGGGACGACGAGGGCATCGAGGATCTCCGCGGAGGCGTTCAGGCACGCGGCGCAGCGGCGCACCTCGCCGCGCAGGGGAGGGTCATGGAGTCGTATCGGCATCCGCACGCCGAACTGAAGCCGCAGGGCGCGCTGGGCGCTCGCAAGCGGCGTTTGCGACGGCAGTTGGCGTCCTGTAGTGTGCGCGGCCGCTGGTGTTCGGGGTGCTGCTGTCCGAGTGCCACT
>CADEFY010000226.1 GCA_902826705.1 uncultured bacterium | reverse complement strand
CGTCCGACAGCACCGACAGCGTGCCCTGCAGGATGCCGAAGCCCGCACGCAGGATCAGCACCACCACCACGAGCGCAGCCGCCAGGTCGGCCCAGGTCACTCCGAACCGCGCCGCGACGAAGCTGGCGAGCACGACGAGTGTGGCCAGCACGTCGCTCTGGGTGTGCGCGGCATCGGCCACGAGCATCTCGCTCTGCAGGCGCTCGCCCGCGCGGCGTTCGAGTACCGCCACGACCAGGTTGACCGCCAGCGTGCTGAGCAGCACGGCGTAGCCGAGGGCGCCGATGTGCGGCGAGGCGGGTGTCTGCCAGCGCTGCCATGCGGCGCCGATCAGTTCCCAGCAGCCCAGGAACATGAACATCGCCACCACCAGTGCTGCGAGCGTCTCGAACTTGCGGTGCCCATAGGGGTGGTTGTCATCGGCGGGGCGCCGGGCGAGCACGACGGCCACCAGTCCGATCGCGTTGCTCGCGGCGTCGAGCAGCGAATGCAGGCCGTCGGCGGTGACCGCGATCGCCCCCGAGGCGCCGCCGTAGGCCAGCTTGGCCGCGGCCACCAGCAGGTTGAGCACGAGGATCGCAGACAGCACGCCGACGATGCGGCGCGTGCGCGAGTCGCGGTCGGTCATGGCGGCCCTCTGGGATGGGTTCGGGACTCGAGCGGGCTCGGGGAAACCTCCCGCGGCGATCCCGCGTAGGATGCACCATCACGCCTGCCAGCCGACACCACCCGACTCCTGTCCGAGGCGCCACCGCGCGAGGGGATCCCTGAGCACCATCGTCGTCGAGGACCTGGTCAAGACCTATCGCCGCGGGTTCGCCGGGCCCGGCACCGCCGTGCGCGCGCTCGATGGCGTGTCGCTCGAGGTGCGGCCGGGCGAATCTCTGGGCATCATCGGTCCCAACGGGGCTGGCAAGACCACGCTGCTCGGTTGCCTGCTCGGCTTCCTCACACCCGACTCGGGCCGCGTCACCATCGACGGGCTGCCTCCCGATGACCTCGCCGTGCGTGCCGGCACTGGCTACCTGCCGGAGCGGCTCGTACTCGACCGCTGGATGAGCGGGCTCGACTTCCTGCGCTATCACCATGCGCTCGCGCGTGCGGGCGCCGTGGGACGCGACGCCGAGTGCCGCGCGCTGCTCGAGCGCGTGGGGCTCGAGCCTGCAGCAGGGGATCGCCGCGTGGCCTCGTACTCGCGCGGCATGCTGCAGCGGCTGGGCCTGGCGCAGGCGCTCATCGGACGGCCGCAGCGGTTGTTCCTCGATGAGCCCATCTCCGGCGTCGACCCGGGCGGCGTGGCGCTCTTCCGCCGCATCCTCTCCGACCTGCGCGCCGAGGGCGTGACACTCGTGATCAACTCGCACCAGCTCGATGAGGTCGAGCGGGTCTGTTCGCGTGTCGTGTTCGTGCAGCGCGGCCGGCTCGAGGCGATGGACACGGCCGTGGCGGGCGCGGCGCATGCGCGATTGCTGCGCGTGCGTCTCGCTGCGCTGGCACGGCCCGAGCGCGCGGCGCTCGAGGCGCTGGCCGCGCGGGCCGGTGCGCGCTTCCAGACGTGGGATGCCCCCGACGCGCGGTTCGTGGTGGATGACGACGCCGGGGCGACGCGCCTGCTCGCTGCGCTGATCGAGGGCGGCGTGCCGGTGGTGGAGGCGGTGGCCGAGGAGGGCCGGCTCGAGCGGCTGTTCACGCGCCCGGCCGCTCCGAGCGCGACATGAACGCGACCCTTCTCCTCGCCTCCCTGCGACAGCGCTTCACGAGCCCGATGCGCATCGCGCTCGCGGCGCTGCTCTCGCTCTCGAGCATCGGGATCGGGATGGCGATGCGCAGCCTGGCGCCGCTCGAGAGCCTGGCGGGCACGCTCGCACTCGTCTTCGCGGCGGGCGCGATCGGGCAGGACCTCGCCTCGGGAGTGCTGCAGCTCACGTTCTCGCGGCCCCAGACGCGGCAGAGCTATGTGCTCAGCCGCTGGGCGGCGGCGGCGATCGGCGCGTGGAGCGTGCATACGCTGGTCGTGCTCGTCACGGCCTCGGGCATCGCGCTGCGCGGCGGCGCGCTCTCGCCGCGCGTGCTGATGTTGCTCGTGACCGAGTCGGGGATGATCATCGCCGCGACGGCGGCGGTGATCGTGGGGCTGTCGTCGCTGGCGCGGGGTCTCGGCGACCTGGCGCTGTTCGCGCTGGGCGTGTTCGCGTCGGCCCTCGGTGCGCAGATCGCGCGCGCACGTGGCATCGGGTGGCTCGAGCGGGTGTTCAGCGAGCTCGGCCGCACGGTGCAACCCGAGATCCGACTGAACTTCCTGTTGCACGGCGACCCGGTGCCGTGGGCCGCGCTCGCCGCGTGGGCTTCGACGATCCCGCTGTTCCTCGCGCTCGCCATCGCGGTCATGAACCGCCGGGAGATCTCCTATGGCGACTCCTGAACCGCCGATCGCGGGCAGCAGCCGTCCGTCGGCGGCGCCGTGGTGGCTCGCCGCAGCGGCGCTCACGCTGCTGCGCGTGGTCGCACTCGTGTTGGAGGCCCGGGGCGGCTGAACTGGGTTCGATGGGACCGAACTCAGCGCGAGTCGGACGCGCGAATCGGGTCCCCGGCCCCACCCCCGCGGATGTAGACTCTTCGCGGCTCCGCGATCCCTGGCCGCCCGATGGTGGCACGCGCCGCCGACTCCGCCCCTGACCTCCGAGAGGCCCCCATGTCCCTGGTGAGACCCATCCTGTACACGCTCGCCGTGCTGACGGCGAGCACCACGCTCGCCACCGCGCAGGTCCGTCCGCGCGCGTGGGCGCCTGCCGCCGCGGCGAGTGACCGCACCGTCGCCCCGGCCGCTGCCAGGGCGGATGCGATCGAGAACGATGCCGACATGCCGCCGTTCGCCCAGGGCGTGATCGAGAAGGAGGAGTACCTCAAGCTCCGCCACCAGTACTTCGAGGAGCGGATCGACGCGCCGTTCGGCGTGGCCCACCCGGCGCGACTGCGAGCGATCTCGGAGATGAACCGGCAGGCGGGCGAGCAGGGTGCTTTCGCGGTGTTCGGTTCGTGGACCCCGATCGGGCCGGATCCGATCCCGAACGGCCAGACGAGCGGCATCGCGACACCGGTGAGCGGCCGGGCCGTCGCGATCGTCGTGCACCCGACCAACCCGGACATCGTCTATGTGGGTACCGCGCAGGGCGGCGTGTATCGCTCGCTCAATGGCGGCACGACCTGGACGGCGATCTTCGACAACGCGGCGTCCCTCGCGGTGAGCGCGCTCGCCCTGGCACCGTCGGATCCCACCAAGCTGTATGTCGGCACGGGGGAGTCGAGCGGGTCCTGTGACAGCTACTTCGGTGTGGGCCTCTACCGCATCGACAACGCGGACACGGCGCCGGTGCTGAACGGTCCGTTCGATCCGCTCGTCACCACCGGCATCGCGGGCACGCGCGCGTTCACGGGTCGCGCGATCAGCGCGATCGCCGTGCACCCGACCAACCCCGACATCCTGTTCATCGGCACGACCGCGGGCATCGGAGGCATGGGTTGCGACCAGCTCTCCACCACGGTCCCGCCGCTGGCGCTGCGCGGGCTCTACCGTTCGTTCAACGGCACGTCCGCCTCGCCCTCGTTCGAGAAGATCCGCGTCTCGGGCGACGGCAGCACGGCGCCCGATGTCTCGGGCAACCGCAACACGCATGACGTCAAGCTGGATCCCAACGATCCCAACCGACTGCTGGTGTGGTACAGCGGCGCCACCGGCGCTGGCAACGGCGGTGTGTTCGTGACCACGAACTCCATGGCCGCGGTGCCGACGTTCACCAACACGCTCACCTCCGGGACCAATTTCATCCGCGGCGAGCTGGCGGTGACCACCCAGGGCGGAGTCACCAAGTGGATGGTCGCCAACGGCGAGTCGAGCACCGGACGCGTGCGGCGCTCGCTGGACGGCGGCCTCACGTGGTCTGCGGTGCTGGGCGGTGCGGGCTACTGCGGCGGCCAGTGCTTCTACGACATCGCCATCGCCATGCCTCCGGGCGACACGTCCACGGTGCTGCTGGGCGGTGCGGCCGGCACGACGATCATGCAGCGCTCGGTCAATGGCGGCGCCACGTTCGTGTCGTCGCAGACGGGTCTGCATGCCGATACGCACGCGCTGGCGTTCGCCCCGTCCAATCCCGACATCGTCTACGAGGGCTGTGACGGTGGCGTGTACAAGTCGACCAACCGGGGCGCGACGTGGACCTCGCTCAACTCGGCCGGCTTCAGCGCGACGCAGTTCCAGGGCCTCGACGTGCACCCGACCGACGCCAACTTCACGATCGGCGGCACGCAGGACAACGGCACCAACTGGTACCGGCCGGATGGCACGTGGTTCCGTGCGGACTTCGGTGATGGCGGCATGGCGGTGATCGACCAGAACGCGCCGAACACCACCAACGTCACCATGTACCACACGTACTTCAACCAGGTCGGCGCCATGGGCTACGGCCGCGTGCTGTCGACCGCGAGTGCCTCGGACGGGCTGTGGCAGCTGTTCGGCTGCGGTTTCGGCGGCTCCACGCCGAACGGTTTCTCCTGCAGTGACGGCGCCGTGCTGTTCTACGCGCCGCTCGTCCGCGGCCCCGGCAACCCCAACACGCTCTACTACGGGTCCGACCGTCTGTACCGCTCGGCCAACTCGGGCGTGACCATGACGGTCGTCAGCCAGGGGCCGTTCCAGGCCGGCGTGCCGGTGAGCGCCATCGGCATCGCGCCCGGTGACGACAACCGCCGCATCGTGGGCCTGCGCAATGGCCGTGTGTTCTCGACGGCCACGGGCAGTTCGCCGCTCGCCGAGATCACCGGTGCGATCCCTGCCAAGTACGTCTCGCGTGTCGTGTTCGACCCGACCAACCCCAACATCGCGTACCTCACGCTGGCCGGATTCGGCGTGGCTGCGGGTCAGCATGTCTGGCGCACGACGGACATCGGCAACGCCGGGGCGTGGACGGCGGCGGGCAATGGCATCCCCGATGTGCCCGTCAACTCGATCGTGGTCGACCCGCTGTTCCCCGCGACGCTCTATGCCGCCACGGACATCGGTGTCTATCGCAGCACGGACTCGGGTGCGAACTGGTCGCCGTTCATGACCGGCATGCCGATCGTGGCCTGCTTCGACATCCAGATCCAGAACACCAACCGCATCCTGCGCGTGGCCACCCACGGTCGCGGGATGTTCGAGCGGTCGCTCGACGCCCCGGTCGCCACGCAGCTGGCGCTGGTCGGCAGCGAACTCGTCGACGGTCGGGCCCGCCTGACCTGGTACTCGGGCGATGGCAGCGGGGAATCGGTGCGCATCTACCGCCGCTATGTGCCTGGCGACTTCGTCCAGGTGGCCGAGGCCACGATCGG
>CADEFY010000225.1:1860-5425 GCA_902826705.1 uncultured bacterium | reverse complement strand
GGGTGATCAGGCGGGGTAATCGCCGTCGGGCAGCCGTTGATGATGAAGTTGTCGGTGAGCCCCCACTGGCGCAGGCGGATCCGCGAGGGCTGCGCGACGTCGGCATGCGGAAGGTCGAACGACACATTGAAGAACGCGCCCGAGGTGAAGCTGCGCCAATACCACTTCTCCCAGAAGAGCGTGCTGCTCGTGGCGCTGGCGTCGGGCCAGAACTCGAGATCCTGCTCGAGGTGCACGCGCTCGCTCACGGTGGTGACCGGCGTGGCGCCGCCGACGGGTGTGACCGAGCGCGTCGTGATGCGGCGCGGCGTGCCGCCCACCGGCGACTCGTCGGTGGCGATCGTGAGGTAGTAGTAGTTCTTGGACTCGTACGGATGGTTGATGTACGTGGTGTCGGGCCGCGAGGGAGCGAACTCATCGGCCCAGCCGCTCGAGCCCTGCGCGAAGAAGTAGAACGTGTCGTTGTTGTCCGAGAACCGCGCATCGCCGCGGGCGTCGATCACGCCCATCGCCACTTCGCGGTAGTCGCAGGTGTCGCAGTAGTTCGCCTCGGGCAGGACCGGGAAGCCCGGCCAGGTGAACAGCCGCAGCGAGTCGATCGCACAGCTGTCATTGCCGAACAACCCGGTGTTGCGGAGTCGCGAGTAGTTGACCGCGTAGAACCCCGCGCGATCGATCGCGAACCGCACCCAGGTGCGCCCCACGAACACACTCGTGTCGGGAGGCGAGATGAGGCCGTTGGCGGCCGAGGGCTCGATCCCCATCTGTCGCGCGGCCCTGGCGAGCGCCGGCGTGCTGGGCCGGCGCCATGCCACACCCTGCTCGTAGTTGACGAGCGTGCTGGCGTAGACGGACTCGTAGGGATCCACGGCCTCGGCCGGCTCGCCGAGCGCGCCCATCGGCTGCACCTGCACCTCGACGTCGATGCGCCGCGCCAGCGCACCGCGGCGCGCGGCCGGCTGATAGGCCAGCGGCTCGATCGCGATGCGGGCGACGCGCTGGTTGCGCATCCATCCCAGCCCCAGCAGCCGCGCGCCCGGCACCTGCGACTCGCCCTGGGCGCCATACGCGGCCAGGTCGCGGCGGTAGGTCGGCGACGCCTCGGGCTCGGCGGGCGGTTGCAGCGCAGGCGCGAGCAAGAGCGACTCGAGCGGCTGCCATTCGCTCGCCGCGGCGCGCACACGCACGTCGCCCAGAGGCGGCACGGCCACGGTGAGCACCTGCACCGGCATGGACGGACCGCCGGGCGTGGCCGGTTCGGAGGTGAATCCCTGCAGGTCCAGCCGCGTCAGTCCATCGGCGGCATCGATCACCGTGGTGACCGGCGCCGGGACACTGACCGTGAACCGCACCGCGCCCGGAGTGGCCGGCGCGAGGCGCACGTGCTCCGCGAGCGCGCGCGCGTGCACCGGCACGACCGACGCGAGGGAGAGCGCGAGCGTGCCGAGCACGCGGCGCGAGACGGGCATCGGGCTCAGAACTTCTCCGCCTCGTCGACGAGCATCACCGGGATGTCGTCGACCACCTTGTAGTGCAGGCGGCAGGCGGCGCAGGTGAGCTTCTGGCCCGATTCGTCGTACGTGAGATCGCCCTTGCAGGCGGGGCAGACCAGGATGCTCAACAGCTCGGCGCTGAGGGCCATGCGGAACTCTCCAGCGAGGACGTGGATGGTGCGGCCATCCGGTTCCGCCGCGCAGAGCGGCGGGATGCGAGTCGCCAGGGTCGCGGCGGACCTCCGAAGCGGCCGGGCACGAGGGGAACGACGAGCGGATCGAAGCGCATCGAGTCTAGAGAGGGCCTTCGCGAGGGGTCAAGCGCCGGGGTCCGAGAACACGCCGATGCGGCGGTACTTGCTCTGCCGCTGCTCCAGCAGCTGCGCTGGGGATACCCCCGAGAGACGGTCCAGGTTCTCGATCAGCGCGGCCTTGAGCGTGGCCGCCGCCGCCGCATGGTCGCGGTGCGCGCCGCCCATGGGTTCGGGCAGCACGCCATCGACGATCCCCAGCGCCTCCAGGTCGGGAGCGGCGAGGCGCAGGGCCTCGGCGGCCTTGGCGCCCTGTTTGCCATCGCGCCACAGGATCGACGCACAGCCCTCGGGCGAGATCACCGAGTAGATCGAGTTCTCGAACATGAGCACCACATCGGCCACCGCGATCGCGAGAGCGCCGCCCGAGCCGCCCTCGCCGGTCACCACGGTCACGATGGGCACGCCGAACGTGCCCATCTCGCGCAGGTTGACCGCGATCGCCTCCGCCTGACCGCGCTCCTCGGCGCCCAGTCCCGGGTAAGCGCCCGGCGTGTCGACGAGCGTGACCACCGGGACGCGGAATCGGTCGGCGAGCTGCATGAGCCGGAGCGCCTTGCGATAGCCCTCGGGGTTGGGCATGCCGAACCGGCGCATCAGGTTCTCGCGCGTGTCGCGCCCCTTCTGCTGGCCGATCACCATGACCGGCCGGCCCTCGAGCGTGGCGAGGCCGGCGATGATGGCGGGGTCGTCGCCGAAGTGGCGGTCGCCCTTGAGCTCGGTGAAATCGTCGAAGCAGGTCTGGATGTAGTCGAGCGCGTACGGCCGCTTGGGGTGCCGCGCGATCTGCACGCGCTGGTAGCGCGTGAGGTTGGCGTAGATGTCGCGCCGCATCTGGTCGGCCTTGCGCGTGAGCTCGGCCAGTTCGTCCTCGGCCTCCAGGCCTCGCTCGGAGGCATGCTCGCGCAGGTCCTGGATCTTCTGCTCCAGTTCGAGCACCGGCTTCTCGAAGTCCAGCCACACCGTCACGAGGCCCCCTTCTGCCACCGCACCCGGCAGCCGGGTGCGCGCTCCTTGAGTCCGGCGATCAGCCCGTCGTCCTTGCGCACGCGGTACCGCCGCGCGCGCCACACCTCCCGGGCGTGATCGGGCTTGACGATGTGCAGGTACACCTCCGCGTCCCCCGGGTAGCGCGCCAGCACCTCGTCGATCGCCAGGAAGAGCGGCTCGGAGAGCTCGGTGGCGCGCAGCTCGAGGTGCAGGGCCGGACGGAAGTCGATCCGCCCCTGCTCCCACGGACGCACGCTGGACAGTAGCAGCTTGGCGCCGCGGTCGTCGCGCACCTCGACGCGCCCCTCGGCCACGAGGATCGCATCGGTCTCGAGCATCAGGCGCGACTGCTCGTAGGCCTCGGGGAACAACGTGCATTCCACGCGCCCGGTGAGGTCCTCGAGCACGACCATGCCCATCAGCTTGCCTGCGCGCGTGGTGATCTGCTTCTTCTCGCCCACCACCCCCACGATGCGCACCTCGGTGCCGTCCGCCAGATCGAGCACGCTCGCGATGCCGTGCGTGGCCACGGCCTCGAGGTCCTCGCGCAGATGTTCGAGCGGGTGCTCGGTGAGATAGAAGCCGAGCACCTCCTTCTCTCGGGCGCTGCGCTCGCGGCTCGTCCACTCGGGCACGGTGGGCAGCGGCGGCGCGACGATCGCCACCGCGGCGTCGCCTGCGCCGCCGCCGAAGAGCGACGCCTGACCGCTCTCCCGTTCGCGGTGCAGGGACGCCGCGGCCTGCAGCGTGAGCTCGACGCCCGCGAAGAGC
>CADEFY010000225.1:0-1850 GCA_902826705.1 uncultured bacterium | reverse complement strand
CGCGCGAGCCACCCAGCGCGTCACACGCGCCTGCGCCCACGAGGCTCTCGACCACGCGGCGGTTGAGCGCGTTGGCGGGAACGCGTGAGGCGAGGTCGAAGAGGTCCCGGAACGGGCCACCGGCGTCGCGCGCCGCGAGGATCGCCTCGGCCGCGCCCTGTCCCACGTTGCGCACCGCGCCCAGGCCCAACCGGATGCGGCCGTCCTCGATCGTGAACTTCCACTGCGAGTGCGCCACATCGGGCGGCAGCAGTTCGATGCCCAGGCGGCGGCACTCACTGATGAGCGTGACGAGCCGCGCGCTGTCGTCCATCTCGGACGTCATGGTGGCCGCCATGAACTCCGCCGGGTAGTGCCCCTTGAGATAGCCGCACTGGTAGGCGACCAGCGCGTAGGCGGCACTATGTGACTTATTGAAGCCGTAGCCCGCGAACTTCTCCATCGTCTCGAAGACGGATCGCGCGGTGCTCTCCTTGAGCTTGGAGTGCTTGGCACACCCTTCGACGAACTGGGCGCCCTTCTTGGCCATCTCCTCCACGATCTTCTTGCCCATGGCGCGGCGCAGCTCATCGGCCTGTGCCATGGAGAAGCCCGCCAGATCGTGCGCGGCGCCCATGACCTGCTCCTGGTACACGAACACGCCGTACGTGCCCTTGAGGATCGGCTCGAGCTTGGGGTGCTCGTAGCGCGCCACCTTGCGGCCGTGCTTGCAGTCGATGAAGTACGGGATGTTCTCCATCGGGCCGGGGCGGTAGAGCGCGTTCATGGCCACGAGATCCTCGAACACCGTGGGCTTGAGCTTCTTCAAGTAGTCGCGCATCCCCGCGGACTCGAACTGGAAGATCGCCACCGTCTCGCCGGTCTGGAACACCTTGAACGCCTCGGGGTCTCCCTCGGGCAGATGCTCGAGGTCGAGCGTGACTCCGTGGTGTCTCTGCACCAGTTCCACGCACTCCTGCAGCACGCTCAGCGTGCGCAGGCCGAGGAAGTCCATCTTGAGCAGGCCCGCCTTCTCCACCGCCTTCATGTCCCACTGTGTCGTGGTGGAACCGTCCTTCTGGCGGTAGAGCGGCACGTAGTCCGTGAGCGGGCCCGGCGTGATCAGCACACCGGCCGCGTGCGTGCTCGCATGGCGCGCCAGTCCCTCGAGCACCTTGGCGTTGTCGAGCAGGCGCGCGTACACGGGCCCCTTCTCGGGCAGGGCCTTGAGGTCGGGCGAGAGCTCGAGCGCCTTGGCGAGCGTCATGCCGAGGCCGTCGGGCACGAGCTTGGCCACGCGGTCGACCTCGGCCACGGGCAGGCCCAGCGCACGGCCCACATCGCGCACCACGCCCTTGGCGCCCATGGTGCCGAACGTGATGATCTGCGTGACGTTGTGCTCGCCGTACTTCTGCTTCACGTACTCGATCACCTCGGGGCGCCGCAGGTCGTCGAAGTCGATGTCGATATCCGGCATCGAGACGCGCTCGGGATTGAGGAAGCGCTCGAAGATCAGCCCGTGCTTGATCGGATCCACGTCGGTGATGCGCACGGCGTACGCCACGAGCGAGCCGGCCACGGAGCCGCGGCCCGGCCCCACGCCGATGCCCTTGGATCGGGCGAACGCGATGAAGTCGCGCACGATCAGGAAGTACGACGCGAAGCCCATCTTGCAGATCACGTCCAGTTCGTAGGCGAATCGGGTCTTGAGCGCTTCGCTCACGTCGCCCTTGAAGCGCTCGTGCAGTTCCTTCCAGGCCAGGTCGCGGAAGTACGCATCCGCATCGCGCCAGCCCTCGGGCAGCGGGAACTCGGGCAGCAGCGGCTTGCCGAACTGCATCTGCACGTTGCAGCGCTCGGCCACGACGAGC
>CADEFY010000224.1 GCA_902826705.1 uncultured bacterium | reverse complement strand
TGCGCGGTGCCGCGCGGGGGGGGCCAGTTCCGGCTGCTCGACCTCGAGGGCGGGGCCACGCTGCTCTCGCATCTCGGCATGAGCGGCCGCTGGCTCGCCAGGCGGCGGGACCGGGATCGCGTGGCGCTCCCGCACGTGCATCTGCGACTCGCGTTCGACGACGGCTCGTCGGTCGAGTACCAGGACCCGCGGCGCTTCGGCATGCTGCGCGTCGTGGCCCGTGAGCGGCTCGCGCGCGACGCGTCGCTGCGGCTGCTCGGCCCCGATCCGATCGCCGAGCCGCCCACTGGCGCGGGCCTGCGCACGCTCGCGCGCGGCGCGCGCACGCCGGTCAAGTCCTTCCTGCTCGACCAGCGCCGCATCGCCGGTCTCGGGAACATCTACGTGAGCGAGATCCTGTTCGGTGCGCGGGTCGACCCGCGCCGGCTCGCGGGCCGGCTCTCGCGCGAGGAATGGGACCGCATCGCCGCCGAGGTGCCCCTTGTGCTGCGTGCGGCGATCGACCGCATGGGCACCACGTTCTCCACCTATCGCACCGTGTGGAACGAACCCGGCCAGTACGGCGCGCAGCTCGCCGTGTACGATCGCGCCGGCGAGCCCTGCCGCCGGTGCCGGACCGCGATCCGGCGCCTCGTGCAGGCGGGCCGCGCCACCTATCTCTGCCCCACGTGCCAGCGCGGCGCCGCGCCGCGCGCGGCAACTCGCGCGGCGACGCGCGGTTGACGACTCCCGGACAGAGGACAGGTCCGCGACAGGAAGCGTTTCGCCATTGAACCGACCTCCCCCGGGCCCGTAACGTGCGGTGTTCCCACCCCCTACGGCGGCTGCCATCCGGCGGCCCGCCGCCCCGGACCCGAGGAGACGCGCTCGAGATGTTCACCACGCTGGGCCTGCCCGCGCCGCTGATCCAGGCGGTGCGCGCCGCCGGTCTGACCGATCCCACCCCGATCCAGGCCAAGGCCATCCCCGTGATCCTGCAGGGGAACGACCTCATCGGCAACGCCCCGAGTGGCAGTGGCAAGACCGGCGCCTTCCTCCTGCCGGCGTTCGCGCGGCTCATGGACGGCGGCCCCAAGTTGCGCGCCCTCGTGCTCGAGCCCACGCCGCAGCACGTCACGCAGGTCGAGCACCAGGCGCGGGAGTTCTCGCGCGGCACCGATCTGCGTGTCGCGGTGGCGCACAGCGGATCGCCCACGGCGGGGCAGGAGCGCACGCTGCGCGACCCGGGCGTCGACGTGCTGATCGCCACGGTCGACCGCCTGCTCGAGCTCGAGTCGCGGCGCGCCATCGAGATCGAGGACATCGAGATCCTCGTGCTCGACGACGCGGACCGCATGGTCGACATGGGCCAGGCCGGCGACATCCGCAAGCTGCTCAAGCTGCTGCCGGAGACGCGCCAGACGCTGCTCTTCTCCGCCACCATGCCCGCGGAGCTCAACCGCCTGGGCAAGGAGGCGCTGATCGAGCCCGTGCGCGTCGACCTCACCTCGCCGCAGCCCGCCGCCGGCATCACGCACGCCATCTATCCGGTCACCAAGCACCTCAAGATCGAGCTGCTCGACCGCCTGCTCTCCGGCTCCGGCGAGGTGCGCAGCACGATCGTGTTCGCCCGCCAGCGCGAGGGCGCGGACCGTCTCGCGCGGCAGCTCGAGCGCCGCGGATACGCCGTGGCCACGCTGCATGAGCGCAAGAACCAGACGGAGCGCGAGCGCGCCATGGACGACCTGCGGCGCGGTCGCATGCAGATCGTGGTCACCACGGACCAATCGGCCCGCGGACTCGATCTGGGGGGCGTCGTGCACGTGGTCAACTTCGACGTGCCGCCCTCTCCGGAGGACTACCAGCAGCGCATCATGCGCACGGGCCGCCCCGATGCGCAGGGCGACGCCTTCACGCTCATGGCACCCGAGGAGCAGCGGCATCTGGCGGGGATCGAGCGGTTCATCGGCCGCGCGATCCCGCGCGTGCAGCTGCCCGACTTCAAGTACGAGGCGCGGCCTCAGGATGTGGCACAGGCGCCGATCTACGATGACGAGCACATCCGTGCCAGGCGCACCGCCGCGAGCCGCAACCCTTATCTGGCGGGGCGCATGCCGGGCAGCAACAGCACGGCGCGCTCCACGAGCACGCGACTCGGGATCGGCAAGACGGCCGCCGCCAAGGTGAGCAGCGCCCGTCCCTCGGGCGGCAAGGCCGCCAAGGTCTCGCCCGCGCGCCCGGTGCCCAACAAGCCCGTCAGCGCCGCCAAGCCGAAGGCCGGCGCGTCGGCGCCCAAGACCGCCGCACGCCCTCGCAGCACGTCGCGCCCCGTGGCGCGCCCGGCCGCTCGTCCCAAGGCGCCCGCGCACAAGGCTCCCGCCCACAAGAAGTGACGCGGGCGGCGGCGGCCGGGTTCAGCGCGGCACGTCCTCGCTGAGCCATGCGACCGCCAGCGCGTGTGCGGCACGCGCGGCTGCGGCGTCCACCGCGGTCACGGTGAGCAGCGTGGGGCTCCCGCCGCCCTTGCCGCCCGCCGATTCGAGCAGGCGCGGCAGCAGCGTGCGCAGATCGCGGCCGAGGGCCTGCGCTGCCGCCACCACCAGTGCGGGCGCGGGCGCGAGCACCGCCGAGGCCGCCCACGGGGCGCCGGCCTCGAGCGCGAGCAGTGCGGCGAGCCGCGCATCCTCCGATGTGCCCGCCTCGGCGATCCGCTGCAGCGCGCGCGGCGGATCCCCCAGCTCGTGGCGCAGAGACTCGGCGAGCGCGGCGCGCTCGAGCGCGCCGACGCGCTTGCGCAGCGCATCGCGTTCCTCGATCGCGCGCTCCAGGTGGGCCAGCAGGTCGCGGTCGCGCAGCGTGTGCCGGCGCGCCGCATCGGCGAGCGACTCGGTGCGCCAGGCATGGTCCTCGAGTGCCCGACGCCCGCACACGAAGGTGAAGCGCAGGTTGCCGCGCACCCGCTCCCACCCGAGGATCTTGATCGCGCCCACCTCCCCGGTGCGACGCGTGTGGGTGCCCCCACAGGCGGACCAGTCCCACTCGGGGATCTCGATGATGCGGATCCGGCCCGTGACCTGCGGTGGCTTGCGCAGCGGGAACCGCGCCACACCCGCCGCATCGGTCCAGTGGTGCACGAGCGCGCGGTCCTCCCAGAGCACCTGGTTCGCCGCGGCCTCCACCTGCTCCACGGTCCTCCAGTCCACGTCGGCGAGGCCGACCTCGATCACGCTGCGGTCGGCGCCGAGCGTGCTGGAGAGCGTCGGCGCGGAGCGCACACGCTCGAACGCTGCCGAGAGCACGTGCTGCCCGGTATGCTGCTGCATGTGGTCGAACCGCCGCGCCCAGTCGATGCTCGCCGGCGTGCGCCCGGCCTCGGGCAGCCGGTCCACCACGTGCCACACCGCGCCGGCATCGTCGATCTGCACGTCGGTCACCGCGACCTCGCCGAGCCGCCCGCGATCGCCCAGTTGGCCGCCGCTCTCGGGGTAGAACCAGGTCTCGTCCAGCCGGACCGCCGGCTGGTCGCGCCACCGGCCCGACTCGCGCACGTGCGCCTCGAACGCGGTCGTGTACGCATCGTCCTGCTCGCGCCGCGCGGTCGGCTCGCTCACCCGCGGCCTCCGGCCCGTGGCACGCCCCAGCGCTTGAGCATGCGCCACAGCGTCGTGCGCGAGATGCCGAGCTGCCGAGCCGCGGCGGCGGCGTTGTCCTGGTGCCGGTCGAGCACGCGCAGGACGTGTTCGCGAGTGACCTGCTCCAGCGTGCGCTCGTCGCGCCGCGACTGCGCCTCGGCGAGCGCGCGGCTGGCGGCGGCGGAGGCCGGCACGAGCGTGGCGCCTTCGGACCCGGCCGAACCGCCGCGCGGCAACAGTCGCGGCGACCGGATCGCCGGCGGCAGGTCCTGCGGCGTGAGGACGTCGCGCTCGGCCAGCGAGGCCGCATGCTCGATGGCGTTCTCGAGTTCGCGCACGTTGCCGGGATAGTCGTAGCGCTCGAGCAGCGCCACGGCATCGGGCGAGAACCGCAGCGCGCCACGCCCGACGCGGTGCGCGGCGCGCTCCAGGAAGTACGAAGCCAGCAGGCCGATGTCCTCGCGGCGCTCACGCAGCGGCGGGATCTCGAGTTGGATGACGTTGAGCCGGTAGTACAGGTCCTCGCGGAACCGGCCCTCTGCCACTAGCGCCAGGAGGTCACGGTGCGTGGCGGCGAGCACGCGCACGTCGACTCGGCGCGCCAGGTTCTCTCCCACGCGCCGCACCTCGTGGTTCTCGAGCACGCGCAGCAGCTTGGCCTGCAGCGGCAGCGGCATGTCGCCGATCTCGTCCAGGAACAGCGTGCCGCCGTCCGCCTCCTCGACCAGCCCGGCGCGGTCCGAAGCGGCGCCGGTGAATGCGCCGCGGGCCGAGCCGAACAGTTCGCTCTCCACGAGCGACTCGGGCAGCGCGGCCATGTTCACGGGCACGAACGGGTGGCCGGCGCGCTTGGAGAGCACGTGGAGCGATCGCGCCACGAGCTCCTTGCCGGTGCCGCTCTCCCCCAGGATCAGCACGGCGCTGTCGGTGGGCGCGATCCGCGCGACGAGCCGCAGCAGGCGCTGCATGCGTGCGCTGGCACCCAGGATCGGGCTGAGTTCGAGCGGGCGGACCACCTCGGACGGGCGTGTCGCGCGGCGAGGACGCGACGGCGGCGCGGTGGGCGCTGGATCGCCGGGCGCGCCCTCGCTCGCGCGGCGCGAGACGGGGCCGGCCCCCGGCGACATGCCCGAGCGGCGGCTCACGCGCGGGTGGCCGGCTCCGCGGACTCGGCCGCCGGTGGTGCGGCGGGCGCCACGGGCAGGCGGCGCTCGGCCGCGGCGAGGTCGGGAGGCAGGCCCGAGGCCGGGCGCGGTGACGGCTCCACCTCCTCGAGCCGCAGGTAGAAGAACGTCCACGCGTACTGGATCAGCGGCATCACCGCGGCCACGAGGAACAGACCGAGCGCGAGGGCCTGCGTCCATGCCACCGCAGGGAACGCGAAGAAGATCACCACCGGGATGAAGCAGGCGGTCAACACGACCACGACCGAGAGCGCGAGCAGTTCGAGCCAGCGCTCGAATCGCGCCTCGGTGAGCCGGAACGACGTCGCGAACGCCTCACCCGGGGAGACCCGGTGCAGCACGACGATCTCGGTGGCGAGCGAGAGCTTGAATCCCAGATAGACGCCGGGCAGCACGAGGAACAGGTTGGCGAGCACGAACGCCAGGTTGCGCGCGAACTCGGTCACGAACAGCCACGGCAGGCGCGCCAGCGAGGCACCGTAGGACGCGAGCACCGGCCCCGGCGCCGTGCCGGGGGGCGTGTTGAACACCGAACGCGCGCGGAACCGCAGCATGCCGGCCACGAGCAGCGACGTGACGGCGTCCCCGAACAACACCAGGGCGGTCCAGCGCGCCACCTGCACGGCGCCGTCGGACA
>CADEFY010000223.1 GCA_902826705.1 uncultured bacterium | reverse complement strand
GTGCGCACCTCGAGGTCGCGTACCACGTGCCCGGCGGCGCGCACCCGCGCGAGCAGCGCGCGCGCCTCGGCGCCGACGTCATCCACGCGCGCGCTCAGCGTGCGGCCGTCGTCCAGCCGATCGAGCCCTGCGGGCGCCTCGCGCGCCGGCTGCTCGAGCGACACGCGCACGCGCCGCCCGGCGAGCCCGGCGTGCGCCACCAACTCGGCGAGCGCGCCCTCGGCCACGATGCGGCCGTGGTCCATGATCGCGATGCGCTCGCAGCGCGCCTCGGCTTCCTCGAGATGGTGCGTGGTGAGGACCACGGCCGCGCCGTCGCCGCGCAACTGGTCGAACATGCCGTACAGGAACTCGCGGCTCTGCGGATCCACTCCCACCGTGGGCTCATCCAGCAACAGCACACGAGGGGCATGCAGCACCGCGCACGCCACGTGCAGACGGCGCTTCATGCCGCCCGAGAACGCGCCCACCTGGGTGTCGGCGCGGTCGGCGAGCCCGATCCAGTCGAGCGCCCAGCGCACGCGCGCCGCGAGTGCTGCGCCGGCGAGTCCCTGCAGCGTGCCGAACAGCTCGAGGTTCTCGCGCGCCGTGAGCCTGGCGTAGAGCGCCAGCTCCTGGGACACCACGCCCAGTTCGGGCCGCGGCTCGCGCGGCGTGCGCACGCGGCCCGCCAGCAGCACCTCGCCTCGGTCGAGGCGCACGCGGCCGGCCACGGCGCGCACGAGCGTGGTCTTGCCTGCGCCGTTGGGTCCGAGCAGGGCCACGATCTCGCCGGCGCGTGCCTCGAGCGACACGCCCGCCAGGGCCTGCACGCTGCCGAAACGCCGCTCGGCACCGCGGATCTGCAGCACGTCCATCGTCACCGCCTCCTCGACTCGAGTCGTTCGCGAACGTTCCCTGCCGGGAGCACGCCCGCCTGCGCACTCTGCGCGCGGCGATCGCGCACGCGCCACGGCGAGCGGCCGGACGGTCGCTCGCAGGGGATGAGCGGTCGCTGGACCTTGCCCGTTCTGCCGCGCTCGTCCTACTGTCCACCGCATTCGGACGCGTCACGCCATTCCATCGCGAACGTCCGCTCACTCGCTGGTCCCCCATGCCCCGCGATCGGCCCACAGGAGGTGGCCCATATGCGCATGCGCACCCTGACCCTGCTGTTCGCCCTCGCGGCTGCCGGGCTCTCGGCTTCACCCGCCGCCGCGGTCCCCGAAGGCAGCTTCCGCTGGATCACGCCGCTCGTCGGCTACGGGCAGTTCGCCGACAACCTGTCCTACCCGGCGCCCAACGACTCGCTCGACGACGCGCTCATGGTGGGCGCGCGGTTCGGTCAGCAGTTCAACGACTACTGGGGCCTCGAGCTCGGCGCGGCGTATTCGCCGGCCAAGGGCGCCCGCACCGACACCGACGTCACGTACTTGAACATCTCCGGCAGCCTGATGTTCACGCCGATCCGCTGGGACGCGGGCGCACCGTACTTCGCGGTGGGCGGCGGCTGGGCGCAGCGCAAGGCGGACGGGATCGACGACATCCACTACGGCACGTTCGAGCAGGCGCTCGGCTGGCGGTCCTGGTTCGGCAGCAACCTCGGGCTGCGGATCGAGGCGCGCAACGTGCTCAACGTGCCGCACGAGAACTTCGGCTCGGCCAACAAGGCCGACCAGCAGTACTGGGCGGGCCTCGACTTCGCCTGGGGCGGCGTGCCCAAGGACACCGACGGCGACGGCGTGCCGGACCGCAAGGACAAGTGTGCCGACACGCCCACGGGCGCGACGGTCGATGCGACCGGCTGCCCCACGGACTCCGATGGCGACGGCGTGTGGGACGGCCTCGACAAGTGCGCGGGCACCCCGAAGGGCGCGCGCGTCGATGCGAGCGGCTGCCCGAGCGATGCCGACGGCGACGGCGTGTGGGACGGCCTCGATCAGTGCGCCGACACGCCCAAGGGCGCTACGGTCAACGCCACCGGCTGCCCGACCGACGCGGACAACGACGGCGTGTGGGATGGCCTCGACAACTGCGCCAACACGCCGACGGGCGTGCAGGTGGACGCGCGCGGCTGCCCGAAGGACGCCGATGGCGACGGCGTGCCCGATGGCCTCGACAAGTGCGCCAACACCGCGGCCGGACTCAAGGTGGATGCCGACGGCTGTCCGATCGTGGTCACCGCCCGCGAGACCGAGCTGCTCGACACGGGCATGATCCGCCTGCAGAACATCAACTTCGAGACGGGCAAGGCCGACCTGCTGCCGGAGTCGTTCGGACCGCTCGATGAAGTGGGCGCGATCCTGCGCAAGTGGCCGGAGCTGCAGATCGAGATCGGTGGCCACACCGACTCGCGCGGCAGCCGCGCCAAGAACCAGACGTTGTCCGAGGCCCGTGCCAACGCAGTGCGCGAGTACCTGATCGGCAAGTTCTCCGACATCCAGGGCTCGCAGCTCACCGCCAAGGGCTACGGCCTCACCAAGCCGATCGCGCCCAACAACAACGCGCTCAACATGGCCAAGAACCGCCGTGTCGAGTTCGTGGTGCTCAACAAGGACGTGCTCAAGCGCGAGCGCGAGAAGCGCGACCTGCTCAAGAAGTAGCGGCTGCACGTATCGAGAGAAGGGCCGGGTCGCCACGCGCGACCCGGCCCTTCATGCATCCCGAGCGTGAGCCCGGCTACTGGGTGCTCCGCCCCGAGGCTGGGCGGGCGCCCCCCGTGCGCGAGCGCGCCGGCGCCGCCACACGGCCGGGCGAGGCGCAACGCCGCGCATTGCAGCGCGCGCACCGCGGAGCCAAGTGACGGCGAGCGGGGAGTCGGTGCGACGGGCCGGGCTTGCATCGCGCCCGCCACGCGCGGCAGCGGTGGTCTGGCCCCGCGGTTGCACTGTTCTCCGGTGGGCTCTCTCTCGGACGGCCGCATCGCGCGGCCTCGCCTCTGCCCTTCGAAGCCACACTCCCCCGGAAGGACGGTATGCGTTCTCACCAGTCCCGCCTCGCGATCCTGCTGGCCGCGCTCACGCTGTCGGCCACGACCATGAGCTGTTCGCAGTCCCCCACCGCGCCCGTGCTCTACGAAGGCCCGGTCACGAGCAACTCCTCTGCGCGCTGGACCGATGACGAGCCCGTCTCACCGCCGACGATCGCGGAGAAGCCGGGCACCTCGATCACTGTGGCCGCCTCGCAGACGCGCACCATCAACGGGCTGCTCGGCGGCACCGTGCGCGCCGGTGACTTCCGCGTCGTGTTCCCGCCCGGGTCGATCCGCGGCACGGCGCAGGTCACGGTCACGCAGCGCGACATGGCCTCGCGCGAGGTGGAACTCGAGATCTCGCCGCCCTCGGCCAACGCGTTCCTGGTGCCGGTGCTGCTCACGGCCGACTGCCGCGACATGAAGCCCGCACTGCTGCGCCTGCAGACGATCCACTGGTGGAACCCCGACGCGCAGCGCTGGCAGGAGGTGCCGGGCGTCACGATCAGCCTGCTCGGCAAGAGCGTGACGGCTCCGCTGTGGCACTTCTCGAAGTACAAGGTCGGCGGCAAGGCCGGCTGGTGAGCACGAGCGGGCCTCCGAGAGGGCCCGCAGGAGCAGGACTGCCGAGGCCGGGCCCCCGCGCGGGGCCCGGCCTCCGTGCTTCTCTCCGCTCCGGCCAGCGCGTAGAGTCGGCGACTCGCCCCCGACCTCCACTCTCACGCAAGGCCCTCGCATGAGCACGCTCACCGACTCCGTCGCGACGCCCCATTTCACCGGGCCGGCCGTGGACGCACTGATCGCCGTGCGCCGCGACCTGCACATGCACCCCGAGATCGGCTTCGAGGAGGTGCGCACCTCGGGGGTCGTCGCCGCCCGGCTGCGCGAACTGGGCCTGGAGCCGCGCACCGGCGTCGGCCGCACCGGCGTCATGGCGCGCGTGCAGGGCGGCAGGCCCGGCCGCACGGTGCTGCTGCGCGCCGACATGGACGCGCTGCCGATCGAAGAGGACAACGACGTGCCCTACCGCTCGCGGACGCCAGGCCGCATGCACGCGTGCGGGCATGACTGTCACACCAGCATCCTGCTGGCGATCGCCGAGAAGCTCGTGAGCTCGCGCGACTCCTGGGCGGGCGAGGTGGTGCTCTGCTTCCAGCCCGCCGAGGAGCTGGGCGGCCCCAAGGGCGGCGCCGAGTCCATGATCCAGGACGGCGCGCTCACATGGAGCAAGCCGGAGGCGGCGTTCGGCCTGCACGTGTGGCAGGACCTGCCGCTCGGCGTGGTGGGCGTGACCGAGGGCCCGTGGATGGCCGCGGTGGACGAGTTCAGCGTGACGGTGAAGGGCAAAGGCGCGCATGGCGCGATGCCGCACCTGTCGGTCGACCCGGTCGTGTGCCTGGCGCACATGGTCACCGCGCTGCAGACGATCGCCAGCCGCAACACCGATCCGTTCCGCGAGGTGGTCGTGACCGTGGCACAGCTCAAGGCGGGCTCGGCGTTCAACATCATCCCCGCCAGCGCGTGGATGAACGGCACGATCCGCGTGTTCGACCGCGGCATCTGGGCGCAGTTGCCCGGGCAGGTCGAGCGCGTGTGCCGCGGCGTGGCGGCCGCGATGGGCTGCGAGGTGGACATCCACTACGAACGCGGCAACGGCCCCACGGTCAACGATCCCGGCATGTGCCGCTTCGCGCGCGACGCGGCCGTCGCCGTGGTGGGCGAGGCCCGGGTGCGCTCCGATGTCCGCACCATGGGCGGCGAGGACTTCTCGGCGTTCCTCGAGCGCGTGCCGGGCGTGTTCATCGCCGTGGGCTCGCGCAACGAGGCCCGCGGGCTCGTGTGGGACCACCATCACCCGCGCTTCGACGTGGACGAGGAGTGCCTGCGCATCGGCGCCGAGGTGCTGCTGCGCACCACGCTCGGGTACCTGGCGTCATGAGGCCCGCCGCGCACGGACGCGCGTGGCGGACAGCGGCCGCAGCGCTGCTTCTCGTTGCACTCACCGCGGGCGGCACACGCGCCCAGGACGGCCCGCTGACGTGGAAGGACGCGCAGTCGCTGCTGCGTGCGGCGCAGCGCGACACGCTCGGCCACGGCAGCGACCCCGCGGCGCTCGACACGCTGGGCGCGGCACTGCGGCGCGTGACACGTCTGGCCGACGCCGAGGCGATGCATCGCCGCGCGCTCGAGTTCGCCCCCGAGCGGCGCTCGAGCATGGCCGCGCTCGGCAACGTGCTGCTCCTGCAGGGCCGCACCGACGAGGCCGCCGAGTGGCTCGTGAAGGCGGGCGAGGCCGAGGGCGTGGCCGCGGACCTCTATGCGGCGCGGCTGCGGCAGGGGGACTGGCGCGCGGCGTCGGCGCTGGCCGAGGCCGCGGGCGACGCCGGCCGCATCCCGCTGCTCGAGCGCATGGCCGAGGAGGGAGCGTTCCAGCTCGCCGACGGCAGCCCGGAGCAGACGCGCATCACGTTCCAGCGCGCCTGGCCGGTGCCGCTCGTGC
>CADEFY010000222.1 GCA_902826705.1 uncultured bacterium | reverse complement strand
GACCAGGTGCTCGGTCCCGACGTCCTGGACGACTCAGGTGACGTGTAGGGCGATGCGATCCAACAGGTTGCCGAGCGGTGGCCAGGGGCTGGCATTCCGCGTTCGTGCCCTGGACCCCGTCAGAAGTCCATCTCGGCCCCCAAGAAAACACTTTGTTCGGTAGCTGAACATAGACTAGGCTCATGTCTGGTCTGCTGAAAAGCCATGCGAACAGGGCGTTTGAGGCAGGCATCACCGGCATGCGCCAGCGCGCCCCACTGCGCCGACCCTGCTACCAGTCACGTTCTAGGAGGTTCGACATGTCCCAGTCTACGCAGCTTCGTCGCGCGCCCTTCTTCCGCGCGTTCCTCCTGACCGCCCTCACGGCGCTGGCCCTCACGGCCCCCGTCGCGGCGCTCGCCAATCAGCTCGGCAATCCGGGCTTCGAGTCGCCGGCGACGCCGGCCGCTCCGCCCGAGTACTACGGCGCCGGTGACTCGTGGACCAGCTTCGGCGGCGGCATCTACACCGTGAACTCCTCCGTCGTCGCTCCGCACGCGGGCAACCAGTCGCTCAAGCTGTTCGGTGGTTGCTGCAGCGGCGCGTTCCAGCAGTTCCCGGCCGTCGCCGGCCAGACGTGGAACGGCGGTGTCTGGATGCTCAACTCGAGCCTCGATCCGATGGGCGGCGGCCAGGTGGCTGCGGTCAACATCGAGTGGATCAAGGCCAATGGCGCCAACTCGGACATCATCCCCTTCATCAGCAACGGCACGTTCACGGCGGCGTCCCCGCGTGACACTTGGACGCTGCAGACGATCACCGGCGTCGCGCCGGCCGACGCGGCGTTCGCGCGCCTCGTCATCATCACGGGCGACTTCCTGCCCGGTGGTCCGGGCGGTGCGCCGTTCTATGACGACGCGTTCTTCGAGCTCGTGACGCCGGTCGAGGCCAAGCGCACCACGTGGGGCCAGATCAAGGTGCGCTACTGATCGCAGTGCGACTCGGACCCGGCTCCACCCATGGTGGAGCCGGGTCTGTCGCATCAGGTGCCCAAGTCGCAGGGAGATGGGATGCTCCTCGAGTCGCCAGCGTGACACCTGACTCGCTCCTCAAGCCAAAGGCTCCCATGTCCCGCCAGCCATGCCTCGCCTCGCTCGTGATCCTGGCGCTCGCGCTCGGCCTCACGCCCGGCCGCGCCGGTGCACAGTGCCTGCTCGCCAATCCGAGCTTCGAGCTGACGGGTTCGGGCAGCACGTTCGGCGGGTGGTCGCAGTTCGGCCCCACCGGACTCTCCAGTGTGCGCTCGCACGGCCAGCGCGCCGCGCGCGTCTCGGGACCCAACACGGGGAGCTGGGAGGTCGCGGGATTCTGGCAGTCGCTCGCCACCGCGCCGGGCGAACGCTGGGTGGCCAGCGTGCGTGCGTTGAACACGCCTGCCAAGCCGCTCTCGGGCGGCTCGACCGCGCTGCTCAACATCGAATGGCGCAACAGCAGCGGCGCGCTGCTGAGCTACGAGTCGCACGCCGTTGCCAGCGCCGCGTCGCCCACCGGCCAGTGGCTCGACTTCTCGGTCACCAGTGCGGCCGCGCCCGCCGGCGCAACGCAGGCACGCCTGCTCCTCGGAGTGCTCCAGGGGCCCACCGACCCGCAGCCCGACGTGCTGTTCGACCAGGCCACGTTCGAGAAGCTCGGGCCGCCCTCACTCGACGCCATCCAGTGGAACGACTTCGGCGGTGGACGCACGCTGAGCTTCAGCGGCCGCACGTGGCGCGTGAAGGGCCCCGGCTACTTCGGACCCGGCCCCAACCTGTTCTCCAACTCCGTCTCGAGCGTGTGGGTCGACGCGGAGGGCCGTCTGCATCTGACCAACCAGAACATCGCCGGCCAGTGGTACAGCACCGAGGTCGCCGCCGTGGACACGCTCGGCTATGGCGACTACGTGTTCACCACCGTCGGCAGACTCGATCTGCTCGACCCCAGCGTGGTGTTCGGGTTGTTCATCTGGCAGTACGGACGCTGCTACGACACGGCGTTCCTGTGGTGGAATCCTTTCAATGAGATCGACGTCGAGTTCAGCCGCTGGGGCAACCCCGCCAATGGCATCGCCCAGTTCGTGGCCCAGCCGTTCGACTATCCCGGCAACATCCAGCGATTCGACCCGAGCTTCGCGGTCGGCGAGCGGGCGAGCCATGCGTTTCGCTGGTCGAGCGACCGCATCGAGTTCCGCAGCTGGCGCGGTGGTCCGTACGACGAGTCGCCGGGCAACATGATCCAGGCATGGACCTACACCGGTCCGCACATCCCGCGCCCCGAGCAGCCGCGCGTGCACATCAACCTGTGGCGGTTCGCGGGTGTCCCGGCGTCGACACAGGAAGTGGTGCTGGATGCATTCACGTTCATCCCCGCAGGTGCGGTGCTCGACGTGCCCGCGGCGCCTGCTGCCAGCGGGCGGCGGGCGATGCTCGCGCCGGCGCAGCCCAATCCCGCCTCCGGTGCGACGCGACTGCGATTCACGCTGGCGCGCGACGCGCGCATCGAGCTCGAGGTGCACGACCTCTCGGGCCGCAGCATCCGAGTGCTCGCGCGCGAGCATCGGACCTCTGGAACGCATGAAGTGGCATGGGACGGCCTCGACACTCATGGTCGGCGAGCGGCGCCGGGTGTCTATGTGGTGCGCCTGAGCGCGGCAGGGCTCACCGAGACGAGCCGCGTCGTATTGCTCAAGTGATGCAGAGCCGTGCTGGCTCGGCCCCGATGCTGCGGCTCAGTCTGCTCGTGTGCGCGTGCGTCGCGTTCGTCGCGTGCGGCTGCGGCGGCGATGCACGCGAGTCCAGCTCCCGCGCGAGCGACCGCGCCGCCAGCGCGCCCGCGATCGAGCGACGTGCGTTCTCACCGATGCTCGAGGGCCGGAGGATCGGCGATGCCGTCGCGTACGGGCCGCATCGCGATGGTCAGTCGCCTGCCGGAGCGGCACCGTCCCGGGCCGAGCTGCTCGAGGACCTGCGCATCATGGCGCAGCACTGGAACCTCATCCGCGTGTACGGCTCGATCGGGCCCAGCGAGGACATGCTCGCACTCATCCGGGAGCACGCGTTGCCCTTGCGCGTCATGCTCGGCGTCTGGCTCGAGCCCGAGGCGCGGCGCGACTCCACGGGCGCGATCCTCGAGCCGCTCCCCGGGGCGGTGAGCGCCAACGCCGCCCAGGTCGCGTCTGCGATCCGGCTCGCGCGCGAGTACGAGGACATCGTGCTGGCGATCAGCGCCGGCAACGAGACGCAGGTGGCCTGGTCGGCGCATCGGTTCCCGGCCGAGCAGCTGATCCGCGACCTCCGTGCGTTGCGATCGGGCGTGAAGCAGCCGGTCACGACCGCGGATGACTTCAACTTCTGGAACAAGCCCGAGAGTCACGCCGTGGCCGCGGAGATCGACTTCATCACGCTGCATGCGCACCCGCTCTGGAACGGCAAGCACGTGGGCGAAGCGCTCGCGTGGACCACCGACACGTACCACTCGATCCAGGCCGCACACCCCGGCGTGACCGTGATCTACGGCGAGACCGGTTGGGCCACGCGACGACACGACCAGGGTGAGCAGGCGCGGCTGATGGTGGGTGATGCCGACGAGACCGCACAGCGAGAGTTCCATCGGGCGATCACAGCCTGGGCGCGCGAGACCGGGACGACCTTGTTCTTCTTCGAGGCATTCGACGAGAACTGGAAGGGCGGCGAGCACCCCGACGAGGTCGAGAAGCACTGGGGGCTCTTCCGCGCCGATCGCACCGCCAAGCTGGCGATGCGCGAGGCGGGCAAGTGAACCCGTCAAAGATCGCACGCGCGACTTGGGAGCCCGAGGGCGGGTTCGTGGAACTGGACTCCGAGCCCTACTACCGGATCCGCCACAGCGATCGGCTGCCCGCGTTCCTCATGAGTCTGGCCAGCGACACGGATCTCTGGATGTTCGTGACCTCGACCGGCGGGCTCACCGCGGGCCGCGTCAGCCCCGATGGCAGCCTGTTCCCGTATGACAATGTCGATCGCCTTGAGGACGCGCATCTGCACACGGGCCCCATCACGCTGCTGCGCGTGCGGCACGGAGCGGATGTGGTCCTGTGGCAGCCCTTCGCCGAACGCCGTGCCGGCGACCCGCCGGTCGAACGCCGGCTCTACAAGAACGTGGTCGGCGACCGGATCGTGTTCGAGGAGTCCGCGCCCGAACTCGGATTGGTGTTCCGCTATCGATGGAGCGGCTGCGACACGTTCGGCTTCGTGCGCACCGCCTCGTTGTCACGCGTCGCCGGGCGCGCCTCCGAGGTCGAGATCCTCGACGGCGTCCGCAACGTGCTCCCGCATGGTGTTCCGCTCGCGATGTACCAGCAGCAGAGCAGCCTGGTGGATGCCTACAAGCGCAACGAGTGCGACCCAGCGACCGGGCTGGCGATCTTCTCGCTGACCTCCAGGATCACCGATCGGGCGGAAGCGGTCGAGGAGCTGCGGGCGAACGTGGTCTGGAGCGTGGGGCTCGAGGGCCGGCGGATCAGCGTGGCCGATGATGCCGTGAACGCGTTCCGAGCCGGCGAACCGCTGCAGCCTGTCGCGCTCACGACCGGCCGTCGCGGCCACTATCTGGTCCATGCTGCCGTCACGCTCGCTGCCGGCGAGACCAGGCAGTGGCACCTGATCGCGGACGCCGGCCTGGGGCCGGTCGACGTGGTCCGGCTGCGTGAGCGGCTGCGCTCGGGCGGGATCACCGGGGCCACGATCGAGCACGCGCTCGATGCCGCTACTAGCGCACTGACGCGCATCGTGGCCAGTGCGGACGGACTCCAAGCATCGGCGCGCACCACCGATACCGCGCATCACTTCGCCAACGTGCTGTTCAACAACATGCGCGGCGGCGTCTTCCCCAGCGGCTACAGTGCGCCGCGGACCGACATCGTCGACTTCATCCGAAGCCGCGATCTGCGAGTGTCCGAATCCCACGCAGCGTTGCTCGCCGCGCTCCCGGATGAAGTGGACGTGTTCGAACTCATCGCCGCATCGCGGCGCACCGCGGACCCCGACTTGGAGCGGCTCTGCCTCGAGTACCTTCCGCTCTACTTCGGCCGTCGCCACGGCGACCCGAGCCGGCCGTGGAACCGCTTCGCGATCCGCGTGCGCGGCGCCGACGGCGAACCGGCGCTGCACTACGAGGGCAACTGGCGCGATGTGTTCCAGAACTGGGAGGCGCTGGCGATGAGCTTCCCCGGCTACCTGCCGGGGATGATCGCGCGGTTCGTCGATGCCTCCACGCTCGATGGGTTCAACCCGTATCGGATCACGCGGGACGGCATCGAGTGGGAGGTGGCGGACCCCGACCATCCATGGGGTCACATCGGCTACTGGGGCGACCACCAGATCGTCTACCTGCTCCGCCTGCTCGAGGCGCTGCAGGCCTTCGCGCCGGAGTCCCTGCATGATCTGCTGGAGCGGCGCGTGTTC